>JAGVQJ010000194.1 GCA_020051775.1 Calditrichota bacterium
CATGAAGCGACCCTGTAAAATCTGCGACTCGGTTGGCGGTTCAAACCAGACGCCGCAAGTGTCGTTGGGATCGGGGCGGCCGGAGTAGAACGCTGTGGACCCATCATCGTACTGCAGCCACGTGGTGATCTGAGCATTGGCTGTTAGAGCAAAAATCAGCAGCAGCCCGCTCAGCAGGAGAAAAGTAGATGTTTTACGCATGACTCCTCCTCATTGTACTTTGTGTATCATTACCCTCGCGAATCGGCTCCAGAGCGGTTCACCTTAACTCTACCAAGGAATCCCACTCTGCGGAACGCTAAAGACCGCTTCGCATTCTCTATTTATGAACCTATTAGTTCCTGAATGCGCTCGATCAAATTGAACAGGTATTCGGGGAAATTGGACACATAAATATAACCGACATTAAACACGAAGCCGGAATCCAATTGGGCGCCAGCCAAGGGGATGACCTGAATCCAGTTCTGGTCATATAGCACATCATAGCTCAAATTCAGATGCAAACTTGTATCCGGCATCGAAACTTGAGTGAGGTGATGGATTCCTTGTGGTTGACTGGGGGGTATCGTTAGAAACCAAATAGTATCTTCACCGGCCACCAGATTGGTGTCGTTCAACACCATGGAATCAATACTGGCCGATTGACCGTAAATGAGCAATTGTGCTGGTACAAAGGCGGTATCCACGATGCTGAGTTCAGCTTCACTGCTGTCGAAATCTTGCAGGTAGAAATAATGCTGCGCATTCAGCAAATGCAAATCAGGTGATCCGAAGCCGGGATCGTGTTCCGCCGGGGAATAGCTCTCACCCTTCAGGCTGAAAACGTACTGCGTGCGGCTGATGGATTCGCGCGCTAATACCTCTAATTGTTCCGCAGTCCCTTCACCAGAATTTTCCAATGCCAACCGCTCGATAGCCGAGGATAGACTTAACCCGGCGTAGGTGTCAGCCTGCAAGTCGGCGCTAGCCGTATCCACCGTGGTGACGAACGAGAACTGAACTTCAGCATCGGTGAAGTTCGTCTGCCTGACAGCGCTCCAGCCCAAGCCGTTATAGGCGGGCAGATACCCCGCATTGCGCTGGCTGGCCTGTCGGAAACTTTCTGTGGCGGCGGTGAAGTTTCCGGCGTTGTAGTGATTCCATCCCTCTTGCATCAACACATTGATGTCATCATAGGTGGTGGGGATGTTATCGCTCTGGTCGGAACAGCCCGAAAAGGAAAACGCCAACAGATAGAAGCTGACAGCCGTCAGCAGTGTGAAAGTCACAGAAGTTTTCATCCCTGAACTCCTGACCATTGGTCTTGATGATTCTTCAATCCCCAAACATTATGGGATTTAGAGGATTATGACGTTTACTTCAGGAACATCATCTTGCGATAAAGCGTGCCTTCGGGAGCTTCCAGACGCAGGAAATAGACGCCGCTGGCCATCTGGTTCGGCGTCCAAGTCAGCACGTGTGGGCCGGCAGGATAGAATCCATCTGCCAGACGGGCAACCCGTTGACCCTGAAGGTTATAAACATCCACCCTTACACGTTGCGCCTGGGTGATCATGAAACGCACCTGCGTGGAAGGATTAAAGGGATTGGGGAAATTCTGGCTCAGATTGAACTTGTAGGGCATTTCCGGAGTCATGTTGGTATGAGGCCCGGCGAAAACCTGGAATCGGCCGAATTTCCAGCTATAAGTGCGCAACGATTGAGATCCCATCTCAGGAACGCCGCCCACGTAAACCCAACTGCCCGCTTCCGCGCGGTACACACCAATCTCCCTGCTGCCAGCCAGTTCGGGATTATAAGGGATCACCAGTTCAACCGGTGCAGATAGAGCCGTTCCTGGGCTTCCCGCCGAGACTATTGGTCCGATAGGATCATGGGATGGGTCACCTAACCCCGCAATGGTGTGCACAACTGCTGGTCCTTGAGTCATTGCCGGAGGCAGCGGTGAAACGCTCAGTAAAACATAGCCGTTCTGAGTCATGGCTGACGGAGGAATGCTCAAGTAGGTGCCAGAGGACGCCTCGGACAGATAACCACCATTCACTCCTTGCACGAAATCCACTGCCGCGCTGATGCTGCCAGATTGCTTTTCGTTACCGGCGGCATCTTCCCCATATCCGAGAAAATGGAGATTGGCGGGGAAGTTGATCCCATCCAAATGATAAGCGATGTGGTAAGCGAAGTCGGACGCCTGAGGGTTGGCGTAGAAGATATTCTGGTCTAAGGTGATGGTAGTATCCAGACCCGTGTTTGTGGCGATGCCTCCCGTGATGTCCACTCTCGGGCCTTCCAATTCTGACGCTCCCAGGATATCCACCTGGTAAATCAGTCCGCCATCGGGAAACATACGTTCGCCCGAAAACACGTAGACGTCCAGATAGCTGTTGTCAATGGGATTCTGTGAAATGGACAAGTAGACTGAATCCGGTGCCAGCGTATCGTCGGAGAAGGTGAAGCAGGTTGAAGCTTCTCCGGAATTTGACGTGCTCACGCTCACCAGGCGCATGATGTTGGGAGGGGTATTATTTCCAAGCATCCAGAGGTTGGAATCCAGATCCACACGACTTTTCTGCGTCAGCGAATCCAACAGAACGTCCACCACTGTGACGGCCGAAGCGGGCATTTCCGGAGTAAAGTTCGGCAGAGTGGAATACAACAACTTAAAATTGAATTGGTTGGTATTATCGCCATTGAGCATGATGGTTTTGATGGGATAAGCGGTATTGAAGAAGCTGGTGTCAAGCACCTGGCTCACGCGCCCACTCCAAAAGGGCAACTGGTATTTAAACGGTGGGATTGAGATGTCGAAGTGCCAGTTGATGTTGTCCTTAGTATTGACGACGGTGTTAACGGCTTTGAATCCATACCTTCCCTGTTGGAAAGTGGTATCCGAGATATCCAGAGCGCCGGCCATGATGAAATCGTTGAAGACAGCAGCGAAGTCTGAGGTATAATCCATATTGTTGGAAGACGTCCCAAAGTGCTGCTCATGGATTAACCGACCCAAACCTGATACGCCTTGGTAACTGCTAATGGCGAGTTGTTCCAGGCGATGCACCACCTGGCTATTGATTACTGTATCGGGGAATTCCTGTTCATACAGATAGAGCACCAACAGGAAAGAGTACAAATGCTCCACATTGCGATCTTTATCACCCCAATTGATAAGACTATTCAACATCGGGAAGGAGATATTCCCGCTGACCAGGGGATAGCCGGCCACATACTGGCTGAAGGAGGCCATACCTTCGCGCAGCCACTCTTCCTCCTGGAAATCGTAGTTAGCGTTAATCAAATTGAACATTTGGTTGCAAGCTGCAGGCCCGGCATTGTGGATCCACTGCGGCTCGGTATCCAGGTAGAACATCTCCTGCTGATTGCTCTGAGTGAAGTACAGTTGGGAGTATTCGTTGTGGATATCGTAATAGCCATTGATGTAAGTATTATCGCCGGTACTCAGATGGTACTGATCGTCAATGTCCATCAACAGTATCGTTACATGACCGTCATCGTCTATGTCCAGTGTGGAGTTGGATGACGGCAGATCTCCCCACCAATCCTGCACGGTTTCGCAAATCCCCTTGGTTGGATTGGCGGGCGTTTTGGATCCGAAATAGAGCGCCAGTGAATCAATCTGCGCAGCCGTGCCGTTGCGGTATATCAAACCCTGGTTGGAGGAGGCGAAAGATCCCGGATTGCCATTTTGACTGCGTTGGAAGCCGCCGAAATGGCCTCCCGTGTAAACTCTGCTCCCAACTCCGAAGGCCACCGTGCGGGTCTCAACATTCACTGAATCGTTAGCGGTATTGTTGGGAATATATCCTGTGAGCCGTGTCCAGGCGCCATGGGGATCGGCGGCCTTGAATAAGCCCATGTCGGTGGCAATGAAATAATCGGCGTTCCGCTTGGCGATTTTGTACACACTAAAACTACCATGGCTGGAAGCTTCCGATTCCTGGGAGGCAGAATATCTCTGGGAGATATCACCCGTCAAAGTGTAAGAGGTGATTCCCGTGCCGCCCAACCATACTGTTGTGACGCCGCCGCTGGATTCGGTTAAGAGGGTGTTGCCGGGTATCTGACTGTAGCCGTAAGCGATCAGGTTGGTAAGAGGAAGCTGGTCGTAACTCACCTCAGGCACCGCCAGGCTGCTGGCATAGTGAGTGTAATTCACCACAGGCGCCGACGCGCTGTCGGGATAGTTGAAGATCTGTGTGTCCACGACTCGGGTGAACAAGCCCTGCAAATCAAGATCCACCGCCGCCGACCAGTAGAGACCGGAGACGGTATCCACCAGGGTTACGAACTGTCCGGCAGCAAGGCTCAAGTTGAGCGAAGTGGAGTCATCCAGACGCAGCCACAGGGTATCAGGATTGAGCGGTTTGGTGGTATCCCGCTCGAATCCCACCAGGCCACCCAACGGTTTCCAGGAAGCAAGAATCTCGGAATTGTTTGCGGTCCCCAGTACGCGAGTGTCACCATAAAAGACTCCCTTGCTGGTGGCCGTAAAGACCAGGCTGTCCTGGTAGGCCACGGCATAAGCAGGTACTACCGCCCAAACCCCTTCACCCGGAGGCAGGCCTCTTAGCCGCTTCCAATTATTTTTGTTGCGGGTCATGTAGACGCCATCAATGGTCCCAGCCCATAGTGTGGGTTTGATGGTGGGATGGCCCAAGATGTCATAAACGACGGGCTTTTTAATACCAGTAATCGAGCTATCCATGCCCGACTCGCGTCTTGTAAATGAGTCACCGTTGGTAGTGGACCAGAAAGGGCCGAAGTCGGTGCCCACCCAGATGGTATCGAAGGGCAATCCATACTGAGCTCGGGAGAAGAGGCAGTTCATGTTGGCTCGGTAATTCAGATTGCTGGTATTGAATACCTCGTATTCCCCGTCCACATCCGGCAGGCCGCTGCTGGCGATGCTCCAAGTCTGGCCGCCATTGGTACTCTTGTAAACACCACCTTTGCCCGCAGCGAACATCGTGGCAGTATCCGTCGTGGAGACAGCGAGGTCGTTCAGGTAGGCATCTTCACTGAAGAAATAGGCCTGCGGCGTCGTGTCCTGGCAGGTAGCCGACAGTTGATAGTAGCCGGTGAAAAAGCCCTGGGCATACGCCCAGAATGACCAAGTCGTTCCAGGTTGGACGGCATCAACCGAGGAGACTTTGGAAGGTCCGAGTCCCGGCCAGGTTTCGGCATAAATGCTGTTAGAGAAGCCGACCGGTTCGGCCCCGGCCGAAAACCCCAGACATCCCCACGCGACCAGGATGATGATCAGGCTTGAAAATCCGGGGTGAGCGCGGAGATTCCAAGCGGAAGTTCTGCGATGTACAGTCATAATCCTCTCCCTTTAGGGCTTCGGCCCGCCGAATTCGAACCTCAAGGTGAAGCGATGCACGTTGTCCAGGATAGTGTAATTGGAGAACGCGTAGTCAATACCTAAGCGATACCCTGACATGGGCACCAGAACGCCGGCTCCGGCGTTCAAACCGCCAGTGTCGTGGCGGAAGATATACCCGGCGCGCAGGAAAGCCGTTTTCTGATAACCGTATTCAGCGCCGATTTGCAACCGCTCAAGGTTGTCGCTGGGGTGGATAGCGTCCACTGCTAACGTAATCTGATGGACGGGGTTATTCACCGGATCAACCGCGAGGCCGAAGATGAATTCGATGGGTAGATCATAGGGTAGAAATTCCGACGGTGTTGACAAGCTATCCCCGTTGTCAAGATCCCAGTAATTGTTGTTCAAGTTAAATTTACTGCCGAAATTCTTCACGGTCATGCCCATGCGCAGAGTTTTGTATCCAGTTTCGTAAAGGAAGCCGATATCCACTCCAAAGACGTTGCTCTGCGCCACCCAGAGATCTTCGTGGATCCAGCGCGCATTTCCGCCGATGGCGAATTTATCCGTCAGGTGCCGTGCATAGGATAGGCCTATCGCCAGATTAGTCGTGGAAAAGGTTTGTCCGGTGCCCTGCTGCTGGTCTACGGTGGTCTCTTCCATCTCTCCGGAGTTCAGGTGGATGAAATGAAGCCCCACCACACCGTAACCGCCGAAGTTATGAGCCAGCGAGGCTCCGTAGAGGTTGATATCGGCAAACCAGGGGGCATAGGTGGCGACGAAACTGGAGTTGCGCACGTATACGAGACCCGCGGGATTGCCGAAAGCGGCTCCGGCATCGTTCGAAAAGGCCATGCTGGCGCTTCCCATCGCCGCCGAGCGCGCATCCATGTCCACCTTCAAAAACTGTGCTCCCATGGTGCCGACTTTAGCGAATTCCTGACTCTGGGCGGTCGCAGCCAGACCCAAAACCAGGATTATCAAAATGCTTTTGCGAAGCATGGGACGTCCTCCTGCCCATTTCTGGGGGGGTGAATCCAATCGCCGACGCCTCTTTAGCGGGCGATGACAAACTTGCCGATCTTTTTATCGGACTGGGTTTCGACTATGTACAGATACAGCCCGGAAACCACAGATTGGGTATTCTTGGACAGCAGATCCCAGGATTCGGAATCGGTGCCATCGGAATGGTCAATGGTCTGCACGATATCACCGGTAATGGTTAAAATGGTAATCTTGCAGGCCGGCGGCAAATTAATGAAGCGAATAATGCTTTCATAACGCGCTTCAAACAAATCAGTACCTCTGTACGGATTGGGGACGACCTTGACGTTGTCAATGCCTCGAGTAGTCGAATCGCCAGGGTTCTCCTGCGGTCCAATGAACACATGCGGGTAGACCGGAATCGGCGCCCCGCTCTGGGGGTCTTTCAGGTAATTGGAGCGCGCCGACTCCTGCGGTTTCATCTCCGGCAACCCCTGACTGGGGTTAGCTGGTTTGTAGCTGTCGAAACCAACCACGGTGTAGAAGTAAGGCACGTTGTTGACCGGCTGCGAGTATGCATTCCATTGCAAATCTTGGGGATCGAACAAGGGGGTGTCAACTTGGGCGTCATGCAGCGCCAGGCCGCCTAAATCATCGAAAGCATGGGTAAGTGAGGGCAAATCCACCGGCACAAAGTTGCCCGATAGGGGATCAATGGGGTTCATCGTATCGCCTTCGGTGCTGGTAACATAGACGAAGCTATCAGCCAGGTTGTCGCAGGCGTAGATTAACTGCCAATTGGCCGGGGCATAGGCGGCGCGATAGACTTTATAACCTTCGAAATCCGAATATCCCAGCAGGGGATCAATCTCGAATTCGGCATGGTTATCCCAGGCCAATCGTACGCCGGCATCCATCCCGGAGTAATTCAAGTTGGGGATGGGTGGCGGCACCGGCAGCACCCAATGCAGATCTTGAGTGAAGCTGGTGGGGGCTGCTGGCGTGGAAGTACTGCCGGCATAATAGGCAATCATGGCTTTATCGGAAGATTCACGCACACCTTTCAAACCCTGCCCGCAGCAATAAACGTAGATGAAACGTAAGGTATCGTTGGCGGCGAAGGTGAAGGGGCCGCTGGAAGTTAGCCAGCGATAGTCGAAGGTCGGCGCGCCGATTTCTTTGGGATTGGGGATGAAATTGTAGCCCATACCAGCTGCGTGAGTGCCGGACATGTATTCGTACATCTCGTCATCGGATCCGGGGTCGCTGTTCCAATTCCACCACATGTGCGCGAAAGGCCGGGGCATGGTATCATCAGGGGCGGTGTTATACGGCACGCGGGGCGTATAGATCAATCGTCCCCCGGTCCAGCCGTCGCAGGGAACAGACAGTCCGCGTTCTCCGGTATCATTCCCCGGTACAGTGGCGTTATCGCCATCGTAGAGGATGGACAGGTTGCGGCTGAGCAACCAACCTTGCAAGGTATCACCGGTAGCGGCATTCACCAAGGGTTGGCCATCAGATTGGCGTAAAATGACGGGACCATCATCATCCTGAAAAATCTGATATTCATCCCATACGCCATCCGGTTCGATCTTAGAAGGGTCGTAGCCGGGATTATCGGAATTCGCCCAGCCGTACGGAATACCCCACTCATCATAGCCGTCTAAACCATCATCATCGAGATCCAGTGGATCCACCAGATCCATTTCGTCACTATTGCTGTCGCCACCATCCCAGCCATCGTAATCAACATCGTCGTCAATATTGGCTTCGGTGGGATCGGCAGTGGCGATGTCGTTATCGAAAACCCAGGCGACATAGAAGTTGGGAAGTGTGCCCACTGAACCGGTATTGATGATTTCCATTTGGAGGGCGACGAAATTGCTGAATTCCGGCATGGACCAGCTTAAGCCGCGCTGCAAAACGCGCAGGCCTAAGGGGAAATGACCAGCTTGAGTGGCCAGATCGTCATAAAACACCAAAGCGTCTTGAATGGAAACTGCCGGCCCCAGGAAGAAGGGGTCGTCTTCTGCAGAGTGAAATTCATAACCGGCGCTATAATCGGCATGGGAGACGTATTTTTTCCCCTGAACCAGCGCGCCCGCCCAGAATCGGCCTTCCCAGATGTAGTTATTATCCGATCCGCCGGGCCACTGCCCGCTGGGCCTGCCGGTATCGCCGGAATTGGGGTCGCCGTACATCGCGTAGTTGGTTATCCCCGTCCAGACATTGCTGATGTCCATGACCTTGGTGGCGTCATTGGCCACGATTCCGGCGCTCTGACGCACTGGACCAACCTTGCCGCCCTGGGGCGCTGTTCTGGCCAGGGCTGTTGCCACGCAGGCGATCAAGACAATGGCGAAAAATGCCGTCCGGATGATTTTTTTCTCCATATTTATGCCCCTTTCCGCACTGTGACGGATGAAAGATCGCAAAAGTAGTGGATGACCGGTGCTCAGAATTGAACAGCCGCACCGACGCGTATTATGGCCGGCAACGAATACACGGTCGGATCGCCATATCTTCCGGCTGGATCGTGCGTCTCATTGCCGTATTGATCCACCTGATTGGCATACCACTCGGTATCGGCGATGTCCACGATATTCTGCCGACTCTCGATGTTGAAGAAGGGGAAGCGATCCGAAGAGTAGAACATGGGCATACCCAGATTGCGCGCTTCCACGAATACTTTGGTGTAGAGTCGTCTCCACCGGAACCCCTTGTCGGCAACGAAATCCATGCTGAAGTTGTAGGGCATCCGCTCCGTATTGGTGTACTTCCACTTGTCACGGTCGCGTGAAGGAGGACTCCAAGGCAGGCCGCTGCCATAAGAGACAATTAAATTGAACCCCAGGTTTTCGGTGCCCTTCAGGCCGAAGAAGCGCTGATTGTTGACAGTGCGCAGATCGAAGTCCGCCGAAATGGTATGGCGCTGATCCCAATCCAGGAACACTTCCGTAGTGGGCACATTGTTGCCTTCCCAAACCGTGACGTAGTCCGCGGTTGGCGAGCTGTTCTTACCGCGAGCGAAGGAATAAGTATAGGTCAGGTTAGCGGATAGATAGCGCACCCGCGGGCGGATGATGCCGATCTCAAACCCTCGCACGTTCCCGTAGTCGGTATTGTCATAGATGCCATACCAATTGGAAGCCGAGTAGTAAATCTGGCGAGTATCGGTCAGGCCGGTGATGTCCTTGTAGAAACCGGTCAACTGGAGTACCAAGTCGTTGGCGAATTGGTGCTTGACGCCCAACTCATAGGAGGTAGTCTGCTCGGGCTTCAGGTTGGCGTTGCCCATGCGGGGGAAGGCTCCGGTCAACTGGAAGGTCAGATTTTCGAACATAAAGTCAAAGCGGGGCACCTGGAAGTAACGACCGTAATTGAAGTACAGGATGTCCCGGTCGGTGATGGGGTGCGATACTCCCAAGCGCGGCGACCAGGCGGATTTCGCGGGCACCTTGGTGGGGTTCTTGATGACTCCGCCATAGCCGGGATCTATCACTGGGTCGTGGATGTCGGCAGGGTAGCCGTCATAATTGGCGTTGAAGTAATCGAAACGCAGACCGGCGTTCACGATCAGTCCCTCGAATTCCATCTTATCCTGCACATAGCCGGCCATGGAATAAGGGAATACGCGGTAGTTTTCGCCGTAGACGTTGCCACCAGAGGCGGCGTCCACTTCATAATTGAAGATGTCGTAGTAGCTGCCTTCGACGCCGAATTTCATCTGGTGGTTCTCATTGACCTGACTGGTCATGTGAAATTGAGTATTGTAGATGAACTTTTCGTCTTCGTGCCAGCGGTCACGGTGGTAGGTGTTGCCCACGCCATATTTGAAGAAGCCGTCGTCATCCTTCGAGCCGACGCCGAACATAGGCAGATCGGACATTTTAATCCAGAGCGAATCAGCTCCGGATTCGGAGGCATCCACGTAACCGTTGTGGTTCACGTCCGCATATAAGTCTTTGCCAGTACCAAAGACGCGGTAGTCCCACAACCCGTTTCCATTTAAATCTTCTGCCGTGTGATCGAAACGACCGTCATTATCAAGGTCTTCGGTTGTGGTTGCGCCGTCGTTTTCACCAAAATCATTGGTGAAGGGGATACCATCCAGACCCAGGTCATGGCCATAGTCGGGGATGCCGTCGTGGTTGCTGTCCAGCTCCTGATCGAATTCACCGTTATCGTTCAGGTCCTCAGTGGGTTGGATAATGCCATCGCCGTTGAAATCATTGGTCCCGACCATGTGACCACTGCCGTCATAAATTCTCTCGCCCATATCAAGGCGGCCGTCGCCATCCTGGTCTTCATTGGTGGTTTCATTGACATTATAAAACCAGTAGGTGCGGTAGCGGTTCAAGCGAGCTTCATAGAAGGTTTTCTCGCTTAGCGTATGGGTCAGGGTGAATCCGAATTGGTCGGCGCGGGATTTAAAATCGGGCAGATGATCCAGCATATTATAGCTGTCCAGGCCACTATTGGCATTTAAATCCTCGCTGTCCATCACCCCGTTACCGTTCAAGTCGTTCCACTCGATATTTTCCTGTACGCCGTCGCCATTGGTGTCGGCCCAGACCTGTTCGTAAGTGCCATAACCTGACGTGCCAATCGGCTGGGAATCACGCCATTCCGTGTCCATTTGTCCGTTACCGTACCATGAGGCGAGCGCGGGATCCTCAATGATGTCGGGATTGAAATCTTCGTAGGACGTCCTTCGCCAGAGGTTATAAGCGTTTTCCTGGGAGTAATTGAAATCGAACTGATTGTAATCATCGTGAAAGAGGAGACCGCTCAAAGCTAATTTCACTTTGGGTGTGGGTGTATAGGTCAACTTACCCTGGACGGTGAGCGGGTTCTTGTCGTCGTGAGGGTAATCACCCTGCGTGGGGGCGTATTCGCTGGACAAGAAGAAGCGCACGTTATGCGCGTAAGGAACAGGGCCGCCCAAGGAACCTTGTATATCCCATAATTGCTCGTGCCAGGGATCCTTACGGAAGCCGCTGAAGTCCGAAGTTTTAACGTTGAAAGCGCCGTTGTAGGCAGTGCCGCCCTCTTTCAGGATCATATTCACGACGCCGGATTGAGCAGATCCGTACTCGGCGCCGAAACCACCCGTCGTCACCGAAACTTCTTCTAAGGCCATAGTGGGAATATCGGCATCGAAACCACCCGTAAGCGGATCAGCAACCAGGGCGCCGTCAATGAGATAGGCGACCTCACGGTTGCGCCCGCCGCGGATGTGCAGATTGCCGTCTTGGTCTACGGCGCCGGCGGTGAGGGTCAACACTTGATTGATATTATCCACGGGCATCAGAGCCAACTCGTCCGAGGTTCTGGTCTGGCGGCTGGCCGTGACATCCTTTTCGATCAACGGCTTTTCAGCGATGACCACGACCTCTTCGCCCGCTTTAAGCACCGTTGGTTCCAGCCGGAAATCAACCCGGCTGGTTAGATCGGATTGCATCAAAACATTGCGGACGACAACTTCCTTGTATCCCATCATACTGGCCTTGACCGTGTAGGTACCAGCCGGAACGCTCAGGATAAAGTAGACACCATCCGCATTGGTACTGGCGCCCAGAGAAGTACCTTCCACGATCACGTTGACCGTGAGCAACGGTTCACCGGTATTGGAGTCCGTCACGCGGCCGGTGATTTTACCAGTCGTACCGGCCCAAATCGTACCGGCACAAAAAACCGCGGTGAACATAGCCAGCAATGCCAGTCCTGCCGCGATTTGTACAACTTTCGACACCTTCTTCATGATCGCACCTCACGATCTATCTTCATACGCAGAACGGTTCGATATTTTTATGGGATCATCCCTGACGAATAAGAAGAGTCGAGAAACCGAATACAATGATATAATCAAATGAATTTCTCTTATGTGTTCCGTGCGGGTTACCGTTCGATAAGATATGACTTATAGATAAAACGATGTGGCAATGCAGGCTCAAGTAAGAATAGCACTTTTAAGGGGGAAAGTCAAGTAAAAACTTAACTAAATTTAATTCATTTTATGAAGGTATATTTGACGGAAAGTGAGTTTTAAATCATCTACAAATGGTCGAAGGCAACTCATGGAAGGCTGATTCGTTGGATTGCCTGGGCTTTGCCGGAAAGTGAATCAATGGTAACCAAAACGGCGTTCAGGCGCAAGTTTTCGGTGGCCATTTCATATCGCTGAGGCGTACCCAGCAAAAACCGCTTCAAGGCTACGCGACTGGCCAAGCCGATAACGGAATCGGCAGGGCCGGTCATGCCCACATCGGTGATAGCAGCGGTCCCGCCAGGGAGAATGCGTTCATCAGCCGTTTGGACGTGGGTATGCGTTCCAATTACCGCCGAAGCCAGCCCATCCAGATGCCAGGTCAGAGCCAGTTTCTCGGCAGTAGCCTCAGCATGGAAGTCCACCACAATGACTGGGGTGTGCTGGCGCATCCGTTCAATCTCTTTTTTACCCATCCGGAAAGGGTCTTCAATGGGATACATAAAGGTGCGACCCTGTAAATTCAGGACGCCGATCTTTTCCCCGCGCCTTGTTGGGAACACGCCGGATCCATATCCGGGATTATCAGGAGGGTAGTTCAGCGGGCGCAGCAGAGCGGGCTGCTCGGCCATCAACTTATGGACTTCTTTCTGATCCCAGACGTGATTACCACTGGTGATGACGTCAATACCCATCTGGCGGAGTTCGAAGAATTCGCGGGAGGTGATACCTCGGCCTTCGTGGGCATTTTCACCGTTGGCGATGCAGAAATCCACGTTGTATTTGCGCAACAATGAATCCAGGAAACGAGAGGTGATGTCGCGACCGGGTTTTCCCACAATATCAGCGATAAACAAGAGGTTCAGCGGGCGGGTATCTTTCATGGGATCAAACGTTACTTAGCGTAATCCACAGCGCGAAATTCCCGAATTACCGTGACGCGAATTTGGCCCGGGTATTCCATTTCCTTCTGGATCTTCTGCGCGATGTCATGCGCTAATTCGACCGCAGTGCCATCATTGACTTTTTCCGATTCCACCATCACGCGGATTTCTCGTCCGGCTTGGATGGCGAAGGAGCGGGAGACGCCGGAGAACGAGGTTGCGACCTCCTCCAGGCGTTCCAAACGCTTGACATAACCTTCCAAGGTTTCGCGACGGGCGCCGGGGCGGGATCCGGAAATGGCGTCCGCAGCCTGAACCAATACGGAGAGGGGGGAGATAACTTCGACGTCTTCATGGTGGGCGGCTACCGCGTTCTGGACGATGGCGTTTTCATGGTATTTCTTGACTAATTCCAGCCCAATGGTCGTATGAGTGCCTTCGGTGTAGCGGTCTATGGCTTTGCCGATATCATGCAACAATCCGGCGCGTTTGGCCAGTTTGGCATCCAATTCCAATTCCGCGGCCATCAAACCGGCCAAAAAGGCTACCTCGACAGAATGCTGTAAAACATTCTGGCCATAGGAATTGCGATAGCGCAATTTTCCCAATTGTTTCACGAGTTCAGGGTGCAATCCGTGAACGCCGACTTCCAAACAAGCTTGCTCTCCGATTTGGATAAGCTGTTCATCCATCTCCTTATCCACCTTCTTGACGATCTCTTCAATGCGGCCAGGGTGGATGCGACCGTCGCCGATCAAGCGTTCCAGGGAGATGCGGGCAACTTCGCGGCGCAATGGATCGAATCCGGACAACACCACCGATTCAGGCGTGTCGTCCACGATGATCTCAACTCCGGTGGCATTTTCAAAGGCGCGGATGTTGCGGCCTTCACGACCGATGATGCGCCCCTTGATCTCTTCTGAAGGGAGATTGACCACGGAGACGGTCGTTTCGACGCCATGCTCTACGGCGGACCGCTGAATCGCTTGAATGATGATCTCGCGAGCTTCACGATTGGCGGTCAAACGGGCCTGTTCGCGGAGTTCGTTGACCTGTTCCGCCGCTTCTTGACGGGCGCGATCCGTCAGACTGCGTTTCAATTCTTCCAGCGCTTCTTCTGCGCTTATGCGCGCCAGACGTTCCAACTGCTGAGTCGCTTCGCGCAACTGCATATCGAGCTGTTCGGTTTTGCGGGTCACCTCTTGATCGCGGGAGCGTAGGCGGTCGCGTTCGCTTTGCAATTCGCGTCCCGTGCGTTCCAATTCTTCGTGGCGATGCTTCAAGGAGGATTCTCGGTCGGCGACTTTGCGTTCTTGGAATTCCAGGGTTTTACGCCGCTTTTCGGCTTCGGCCTCGTAGCGGGCTTTCAGTTCAATTTGCTGATCTTTGGCTTCGAGCAGCTTCTCTTTTTTAATATTCTCAGCTTCTTTTTCCGCTTCCTGCAGGATTCGTTCTGCAGATCGGTTGGCAGAATCCAGACGCTTCTTTTCCTGTATATGATGCCAATACCAGCCTACCGGTCCGCCCACCAGGGCGATAACCAGCGCCAGAATTTCCATCGGATGGTTAAACATCATGGCTCCGGGCTTGTATAGTTAAAATTCCCCCGTTGTCCCAAACGGAGTGACGGGGGAATTCAGCAGAGTTATGACCGGCGATGGCCGGGATATTTTAAATTTGCGCCGTGGAGGAAAATCATGATGACAACAGCTCAAATTATTACCCTGCGAACAGTCTGCACTTTTAGAGAACCATGTCGCCATGGTGGGTGCCTCCCTAAGCGTTTCTTACTTCCACTGTCCGTCGCTTGACGGATCCGCCGGGGGGCGGATGAGGCCTGTATTACGCGCCTAAGAGGTAGGCTCCCTCTCTCATTAGTGTTGGTTCTTAAAAATGTGACAGACCGAGTCGCAGGGATTTGCTGAAATTAAGCGTTGGCAATGGAAATATCGCTACGGGATTAGTGAATAGGTGACTTATGATTGAACCAAATTGCATAGTTCGATGAGTCGGCGTGATCGGTCAGTGACTTGACGATTGAAATCCGAAGCTTCGACCTGATGCTCTTCCAATTGCTTCCGGGCGTGAAGTAATTCATCGGCCAAATTCAGCGCGGTTAAAATGGCATTGCGGAGGTGGGAGGCTTCATTGTATTTCTGACTCAAGGCGCGCATGTGCCGGTCCACCACGGCAGCAACCAGCAAGAGGTATTCAGGATCGTCGTATCCCGTCACCGAATATTCGATATCCAGGATTTTGACACGCACTGCAGCTTTGGGATCTGTCGTCAACAGCCAATACCGGATTAGGAATATGCCCTAACGTCTCACCCGTTGTAGCCATATCACGAGCGGATCAGGATCACAGGAACTATTTCACGCCTTCCAGCTTCTGCAGAAGATCCACCACCCGATGGCGAATCAACTCCTCCTTATCCCGATCTCTTTGGTTATTTACCAGTTCATCGCGTTGGGCGGTCAAGTCTTCATTTTCTTGACTTAAGTGTTGTAACTGCTCCTCGAGTGTACCGAGGCGAGTGTTCAGCTCTTTATTTTCAGCTTGAATTTTTTCTTGTCGTTCGAGTAGGCCGACGATTCTCCTTTCAAGCTCCTCAAATTGTGTCAAATCCATAAACAGCCCCAACTGAAATTGATCTTCCATGCGCGTAATGTAGTATCTGGTAAATTTATGCTCTTAATTTGGCGTCAAACTTTTGCCGCATCACGGCGACAATATGAGCTATGATTTGATCGGCTTCGGCATCCGTAAGTGTTCGATCGGGCGATTGGAAATTCAAGCGGAAAGCCAGACTCTTCATCCCTTCGCCGATCTGAGTGCCTCGGTAGACGTCGAAGAGTTCGCAACTGACCGGCGTTTCACCGAAATTTTGGCGCATACAGGCCAACGCTTCACCGGCCGGCACATCTGCAGCCAGTACGAAGGCCAGATCGCGCTGCAGAGGCGGGAACTTGGGGAAAGACCTGTAGGTAGTACGCTCCTCGGCGGCGCTTTTCATGAGATCGAGATCAAACTCGAAGGCGAATACCGGCGCTTCAAGATCGAAGGATCTGGCGATCAGGGGATTGACTTGGAATATACCGCCTAACCGCTTATCTTCTTGTCTTGCTTCCAGGGAGTCCGCAGTACCGTGTTCTATATTGTAGCAAAAAAAGGCGACTTTGTCAAGTAATATTTTACCCAACATTGACTCGACAACGCCTTTGAGGTCTAAAAAGCCGAGCAGGTCTCGCGGCTGGTCCCACATTCCCGGCTCGCGCAAACCGATCAAGAGGCCGGCCACCGCGTCCCATTCGCGTTTTCCTTCGGATGTTGCGGCAAAAACGCGTCCGATTTCGAAAAGACGCAGATCCTGCTGGCCGCGGTTAAGGTTATAAGCCGCCACCCTGAGTAGCCCTGGCAGAAGTCCATTGCGCAGAAAGGTCATGTCATCGCCGGCGGGATTCTTCAATTTTAACGCGGGCGGATACCCGGGAAGACTCACATCTTTTTCCGATAACAGGGACGACGTCAGTGCCTGGACGAACCCCAACCGGATTAAAATGTCGCTTACCCGGTTCAGGTAGGCGTCGCTTGGCCGGTGGGGAATTTCCAATGGAATCTGAGCCTGTCGAGTAGTCGGTAATTTATCATACCCATGCAGGCGCGCCACTTCTTCGACTAAATCTATTTCCCGTTCGAGGTCAGGTCGGAATGTTGGAACCCGTACGGACAAGTCGTTAGAACTCCCGGGAATGACGGTGCATTCAAGTCTCTTCAGCCCGGAGATTATTTCCGGACGGGAAACAGTCACCCCCAGCATCTCCTTAACCCGAGAAGAACGCAATGCGATAGTTCGAGGTATGATGGGCTGCGGGTAGACGTCAACATAGCCTTCTGAGATTTCACCACCGGCAATCAGGCGGATTAACTGCGCGGCGCGATCCAGTGCCTTCAGAGTAGCATTGGGATCGGCTCCGCGCTCGAAACGTCGGGAAGAATCTGTAGACAAACCCAGCAACCGGGAAGTGCGGCGAGTATTGACGGGATCGAAGTAGGCGCTTTCCAGGAACAGCTCGGTGGTTTGTTCGGAAATTTCGCTATTGGCTCCGCCCATGACAGCAGCCAAGGCCACCCCGCGCGCGCTGTCGCAAATCAGCAACATCCGGTCGTCCAGGAGGCGCTCCTGGCCATCCAAAGTGACGAACTTTTCTCCCTTCGCGGCCGTACGGACAACGATGCGGCGGCCTTCCAAACGATTAAAATCGAAGGCATGCATGGGGTGCCCCATTTCCAGGAGCACATAGTTGGTGACGTCCACAACATTATTGATCGCGCGCAGTCCCGCAGCTTCCAACCGCCAGCGCATCCAATCAGGAGAAGGAGCTATTTTCACCCCTCTAATCAGGCGGGCGCTGTAGCGTGGACACAAATCCGGCCGCAATAAGGCGATCGAAGTCAGGCTTTCAGCCGGCGGAGCGAACTCGGGGAACTGCGATTCGGGATAAATTAACTGGAGATTCAACGCAGCGGCGATCTCACGAGCGATACCCAAATGCGAAAGACAATCCGGGCGGTTTAAGGTGACTTCCAGATCCAGGGCCCAGTCTCGAACCCCGAGGTAATCGCGCAGCAGTGTCCCAACTTTGACCGCAGGATCCAACACCATGATGCCGGCGGCATTTTCTGATAATCTAAGTTCACGACCCGAGCAAATCATTCCTTCAGAACGAATTCCCCGGATGGGGCGTGCTTCGATCACCGTACCGTCTGGCAGCGATTGGCCGGCCTCGATGAAAGCGACCTTTTGCCCGGCGGCTACGTTGGGAGCGCCGCACACCACTTCCAGGGTTCGATCGCCGAGATCCACTCGGCAGAGGGTGAGTTTGTCGGCGTTGGGGTGGGGGCGGACTTCCAGTACCTGGCCGACGAGAATGCCTTCCAGTTCCGGGCCGACAGGCTCCACCGCCTCCACTTCCAGACCGGCCATGGTCAGCAGATCGGCCAGTTCGGAAGGGGTCAGAGTGAAGTCAATAAAATCTTTCAGCCAGAGGTAGGAAACACGCATGTTAGATGCCAGATGCTAAATGCAGGAAGCAAGCTAAAATTGCTTCAGAAATCTCATATCATTCTCCCAGAACAGCCGGATGTCATCCACGCCGTACCAGAGCATGGCGATGCGTTCGATGCCGAGACCGAAGGCGAAACCGGTCCACTCCTCGGGATCAATATTCACTCCAACAAGAACCTTGGGATCCACCATGCCGGAACCACCCATTTCCAGCCAGCCCTTGTCCTTGCAGACGCGGCAACCGGCCCCGCCGCATAAAAAGCAGGTGACGTCCACTTCGGCGGAAGGTTCGGTGAAAGGGAAAAAGTGCGGACGAAAACGAATGCGAGTTTCTTCGCCGAAAAGGGAGCGATAAAAAGCCAGCAGCGTTCCTTTTAGATCTGCGAAGGTGACGCCATGGTCTACGTACAGCCCTTCGACCTGGTGAAAAACGGGGAAGTGCGAGGGGTCGGGTTTGTCCTTGCGGTAAACGCGACCGGGGGCAATCATTCGTACGGGTAATTGCCCGCGTTCCAGTACCCGGATCTGCACTGGGCTGGTTTCCGTACGCAACAGGTATTCGTCGTTCAGGTAAAACGTATCCGCTTCGTCCCGCGCCGGGTGCCAATCGGGAGTATTCAGAGCGGTGAAATTATAGTAGGGGGTTTCGACCTCGGGACCGGTTTCGACCACAAAACCCATGGAGCGGAAAATGGATTTAACGCGCTCTTCGACCTGCATCAGCGGGTGGCGGCGGCCCAACAGTGGGTTGTGACCGGGCAGAGTCAGATCAAGCGAAGTAGAATTAGCGTGGGAGGTTGTAAGTTCAGCTTGTTTAAAGGCGATGCCTTCCTGAATCTTGACCTTGAGATCGTTCAAGGCAGCGCCGCGCGCAGGTTTTTCTGCCGGTGGCAGTGATCCCAGTTCTTTCAATTTCTGAGTGAGCAAGCCCTTCTTGCCCAAATAACGCACTCGCAGATCATTGAGATCGTTTATGGCGTTCACAGCGGCGAGTTCAGAGGTAAAAAGTTCACCCAGTTCGTACAGGTCAGCCATCGAAATTGTTCTTGCTGAACATAAGTTACCCCCTTAAATCCCCGGGTCGGGGGGATATAGGGGGTTAAGGGTAAATTACGACCGGACAGCGGTCACGATCTGCGCAAAGGCCTGCGGATCCCTGGCAGCGACGTCGGCCAGAGCGCGACGATCCATCTCCAGACCCTTGGCTTGCAGGGCATTGATGAAGTGTGAGTAGCTGATCCCGTTCAGACGGCAGGCGGCATTGATTCGGATGATCCAAAGCGCGCGGAACTCGCGCTTCTTACGCCGGCGGTCACGGTAAGCGGAGAGGCGGGCGCGACTCACAGTTTGGCGGGCGCTGGTGATTAATTTACGGCGCCCTCCGACATAGCCTTTAGCGGCCTTTAAAATTTTCTTACGGCGGCGGCGGGAGGCCGGCGCGTTGGTTGCACGTGGCACTGAAATACTCCTTTCAGCCGACAGGCTGACTTAATCAGGCTATCCGACAAGCATACGGCGCACGCGCGGCGCATCCGATGCGGTGACGGCGCCGGGCTTGCGCAGATTGCGCTTGCGATGCTGTGATTTTTTCGTCAAGATGTGCGAATGGTACGCCTTCTTGCGTTTGATATGACCCGAGGCGCTCATGCGAAAACGCTTTTTAGCGGCCCGATTGCTCTTCATCTTAGGCATTTGAACCTCTATGTTCGTTCGATGTTGACAACACCTTGCTATTCCCGTGGGGGCTTTAGCCGCGCCGGGAACCGAATTCCGGACGCGGACAGAAGTCCTTACCAGAATGACCATTGTATAAAACTATTTTTTCACCAGAATGAGCACCAGGTTGCGAGCTCCCTCCATTTTCGGAGCGGATTCAACCTTGGCGATATCCTGCAGTGTTTCACCCACCTTCGTCAGAATCTGTTCTCCGAACTCTTTGTGCGTAATCAGACGACCGCGGAATATCACCGATACTTTGACTTTATTGCCTTGTTCCAGAAACTTGCGCGCAGCCTCCACCTTAAAGTTGAAATCATGCTCACTGATCTTGGGGCTGAGGCGAATTCCTTTGATCTGCCCCCCGGTATGTTTTCGGGAACCGCGCTCTCGTTTGGAAATTTCATACTGATATTTGCCGAAATCCATGATCTTGCAGACGGGCGGCTTGGCGGTGGGGGAAATCTCGACTAAGTCGAGTTCCTTTTCCCGAGCCATAGCCTGGGCTTCCCGGATCTCCACTACGCCTATTTGCCCCCCATCAGGACCGATCAAGCGTATGGGAGATATACGAATCTGTTCGTTGATGCGGATGTCTTTGCCGGGTGGAGCGTATTGCGGCGGTCTTCTCTTAATAATCGTTCTCCTTGAAATGACCTTGGGGACTAATGACCGGGAGTTATAACGATTCCGACCATAAAAAATTTATAGCTGCTGCTGCTTTCGTTCTACCGCATTCTGCATCAAGGTGATGACTTCATTAACAGGTTTGGCGCCTTGGTCGCCTTGGCCTTTCAAGCGCATGGACACCTGATCGGCTTCCGCTTCGCGGCCACCCACGACCAACATCACCGGGACTTTCTCCAATTCTGCCTGACGGATTTTATACCCCATTTTCTCGCTGCGTAGGTCGGCTTCGACGCGCAAGCCGGCTTTCCTCATTCGGTCACGAACACCAATAGCATACTCGTGCTGTTTATCGGTGATAGGCAGGATGCGCGCCTGTACCGGAGCCAGCCACAGGGGAAAGTCTCCGGCATAATGTTCGATCAGCAGACCGATGAAGCGTTCCAGTGAGCCTAAGATGGCACGATGGATCATCACCGGGCGGTGTCGTTCCCCGTCCGCACCGATATATTCCAATTCAAATCGTTCCGGCATGGAAAAATCAAGCTGGATGGTGCCACACTGCCAGGAGCGACCCAGACTGTCGCGGATGTGAAAGTCAATCTTGGGGCCGTAAAAGGCGCCTTCGCCGGGATTGAGTTCGTGAGGCAATTCCGCCTTTTTTAAAGCGCTCTCTAGCGCGGCTTCGGCGCGCCGCCAGATCTCGGCTGATCCGATGGAATTTTCCGGCTGCGTGGACAACTCCACCCGCACCTCGGTGAACCCGAAGGTGCGGTAGATTTCCTGCACCAGACCTATGAGATTGACGATTTCGGTCTCAATCTGCTCCGGTGTGCAGAAAATATGGGCGTCATCCTGGGTGAAGGCTCGCACGCGGATCAATCCGTGCAATTCTCCCGATTTCTCGAAACGGTGCACCAACCCCAGTTCGGCAAAGCGCTGGGGGAGGTCTCGATAGGAGAACTGATAAGTTTTATAAACCAGCAAGCCGCTGGGGCAATTCATCGGTTTGATGGCGTAGTCGCGATCTTCCACCCGCGAGAAATACATATTCTCGCGATAATGATCGTAGTGACCGCTTTGCCGCCATAGCACATCGGACAGAACCACCGGAGTGCGGATTTCCTGGTAGCCGTGCGCTGTGTGCATCTCCCGCCAGTACTTCACCGCCTGATCGACCAGAATCACGCCCTTGGGATGCCAAAAGGGAGTGCCCGGCGCTTCGGGGTGAAAACTGAAAAGATCCAGGTTCTTGCCTAAGCGGCGGTGGTCGCGTTGCTTGGCCTCCTCATGCCGTCGCAAGTGCTCTTCGAGTTGCTCGGCAGTGGGATAGCTGGTGCCGTAGATGCGCTGCAACATAGGGCGGGATTCATCTCCGCGCCAGTAAGCCCCAGCCAGTGACAGCAGTTTGAAATTTTTGATATAACCGGTGTTAGGCAGATGCGGTCCACGACATAAATCCACAAAATCGCCCTGCTGGTAGACCGAGACGCCTTCTTCCATCTCCTGCAGCAGTTCGACTTTCAATACCTCGCCCCGTTCCTGAAACAGCGTGATGGCTTCTTCACGGCTCAATTCCCGGCGTTGGATGGGCACCTTGCGCTTGGCGATCTCACCCATTCGGGTTTCGATCTTCTCCAGATCCTCAGGAGTTAAGAATTCGGGTACGAGAATATCATAATAAAAAGAATCTTCCAAGGCCGGGCCGATGCCCAACTGCACGCCGGGATAAAGCTCGCGCACGGCTTGCGCCATCAAATGAGCGCTGGAATGGCGATAGACGTCGCGGCCTTCGGAATCGTCGAAAGTCAGGAATTCCAGTTCGGCGTCAGCATGCAGAGGCCGCCACAGATCTACGGACTGGCCGTTGACTCGGGCTGCCACTGCGCGCTTGGTTGCTTCCGGCTCCTTCGCTTTTAGAATCTCAAAAGGTGTGGCGCCATCTGAATACTGGCCTTGGGAACCGTCTTTAAATTTGATATTCATTAATAACCGAAAATAAATTATTTGTCCCGATAGACCTCTTTGCGATGCCCGACTTCATAAATGACAACCTCCCCCTCTAATTTATTGAACAAATACAATATGCGATATTCACCAACTCGTAACCTGTAACCATTGCGACCTTGAAGCTCTTTTACGCCATGCGGCAAGGGGTTAATTTTCAACGAAACCAAGACTTCGATAATTCGATCATAGACGAAAGCAGGGAGGCGATCAATTTCTTTTTGGGCGGATCGTTTTAATGTGACTTGATATGCCATCAACTTAACGCTTCTGCCTTTTAACCAAATACTCATCCAAAGTGATGACCGGTTCTGCTTTTCTGGATTCAACAACTAATAGGTCGCGGAGGTCTTCAGCCATTTTCTCATCTTCAATCAATTTTTCAAGAAATGCCTCCCGTTCTTTTCGTGTCAACGCACGAAAAGCAGTCAAAAACACCTCCGCTGTGGCTTGAATGGCTGTCATGTAAATATCCTCAAGAATCATCCTGAATTTTACCAAAAACCCCAATACGGGATGGTCAAAATCATCTGACCAATTTAATTCCTATGCACGGTGGGCGATGGTGGACTCGAACCACTGACCTCCTGCGTGTCGAGCAGGCGCTCTAACCAAACTGAGCTAATCGCCCAAAAAATCCGCCTGTTGGCGGAGACAACCACTGGATCTGTACCGAGGGCCGGAATCGAACCGGCACGGACGTTTAAGTCCGGGGGATTTTAAGTCCCCTGCGTCTACCTGTTCCGCCACCCCGGCTTCCGGGCAGATTGTATACGCGAGGCGGCGACCGGATTCGGACCGGTGAATAGAGGTTTTGCAGACCTCCGCCTTGGACCACTTGGCTACGCCGCCGTACCAGAACCCACCCAGCGCGCCTGTGGGCCTTCCAGGCAGGTCCGCAAAAAGATAGCAATCCTCCCTTGCGAACTATTCAGTCGAAAAATTCGCTGGAATGGATCAGCTCCGCCTGCGGCGGATCATGTCATGGAGCGGGAGACGGGATTTGAACCCGCGACAATCTCGTTGGCAACGAGAGACTCTACCACTGAGTTACTCCCGCAAAACTCAAATCCCCCCTACCCCCCTTAATAAGGGGGGGTAAAAGGAAGATCCCAAGAATTCGTGGAGCATAGCGGGGTCGAACCGCTGACCTCTTGAATGCCATTCAAGCGCTCTCCCAACTGAGCTAATGCCCCAGGCGAATTGAAAATATAATGATTTGGAGAGCGGATGTCAAGCCTTTTTTTGTAAAAGAGGCTAAAAATTGAAGCCTTCCCCTTTAGATTAACTTAGGGAGAACCCAAAAGTTTCTACTCCTTTTTGTCCGTCCAGACCGCCAGTACGGATCGCCCAGCATGGGTGACAATCTCTTCGGCAGTGCTGTCAAACAGCATCCCCCGTAACAAGGACACACCGTGCGTGCCGATGACCAGCAGATCGGCGTTAATCTCCCGGGCGACTTCGGGGACAATTTTTTCCGGTTTGCCTTCCCGCAGCATGATCTCGCATTTGACGTCTGCGCCTTCACAATTTTGTAGATCATCCATAATTTGCTTGCGAATGGCAATGGCTTTCCGGCGCATGTCGTTTTCAAAATCGGACACATCCACGCGCAGCATGACCATCTCATCTTTGTCCATGAAATCTTCGCGGACATTCAGGACAACCAGTTCGGCGCCATAACGACGGGCTACGTCCAAAGCCGTCACCAGGACTTGGTGGCTTCGTTTAGTCAAATCATCGGCGCAGAGGATTTTTTTATACATGGCTCTTGACTCTTGGCTGTTGGCTGTTAGCGATTTGCTATTAGCTATTAGCTTTTGGCTTAAAAAAATATAATCGTTAGGAGAATGAAAACAGGGATGAGAATGCCTGCGGACCAGGCCATATAACCGAAGAAACTGGGCATCTGGATCTTATTTTCTTCGGCAATGGATCGCACCATGAAATTCGGCGCGTTGCCGATGTAGGTGTTGGCTCCCATAAACACCGAACCCGCTGATACCGCCAGCAGAATGCGCACGAACTGGGATCCCGCCTCCTGCTGGAGAGCACCATTTAGTATAGCAGTGGCGGTTGTCTCGTCCAAACCCAGCCGCCCTAACTCCAAATTGAAGAAGGTCAAATAAGTCGGGGCGTTGTCGAGGAAGCTGGATAACCCACCGCTAGCCCAGAAATATTGCCAGGGTTCCTTTACTGCTGTTACCAGAAAGGCGAGGTGGCCGTGTTCGCCGGCTTTGAGGATCGCCAGCGCGGGGATGATGGTCATGAAGATTCCCGCAAACAGGATGGCAACCTCTTTGATGGGGCCCCAGGAAAAACCATTATCATCACGCATCCGATCGGGAGTTATTTTCAGGGAGATAAATCCAAACAGCAGGATAAACCCATCTCGGATGAGATCCTGCCAGCCCATCTCGACCCCAAAAACTGTGAACTCCCCAGCTTTCCACAGCCCCGACAATAACACCGCGCCGATCACTCCGCCCAGTAGTATGAAATTATACGCGCCTTCCAGTTTCAAAGGTTCAGTAGCTCCGCTGCGCGATTGAGGCGATCCCTCTTTCCGATAGAAGTAACTATCCAGAGCGAAAAATATTGCCAATAGTAGTCCTGAGGCTAAGCCCATCGCCGGGCCGAGCTTCAGCGTCCAGAAGAAGGGCACACCGTGCAGAAAGCCCAGAAACAGCGGCGGGTCGCCTAAGGGCGTCAAACTGCCGCCGATATTGGAGACCAGAAAGATGAAGAATACGATAACGTGTACTTTGTTCTTGCGAACGTGATTGGCGCGAATCACCGGGCGAATCAATAGCATGGAGGCGCCGGTGGTGCCGATCAAGCTGGCCAACAATGTGCCCGCAATCAGAAATAGCGTGTTGACAGCAGGTGTGCCAAGCATTGTACCACGGAGGTAAATGCCTCCCGAGATAGTGAACAATCCCCACAAGAGAATAATAAAGGGGAGGTAATCAATCAGATAGATATGCAGAATGGAGTGTATGGCCGAGGAAGTAAAGAAGATTAGGAAGGGGAGCGCGAAGATCAGCGCCCAAGCCAAAGTGACTTTACCATAGTGACGGTGCCAGAAGAGCGGTTTGATGAGCGGCAGCAGAGCGATGGAGAGCAGAATCCCAACGAAAGGGAGGACCGAGTAGAGAGGGAGGATTTCACCGAGATTAAATGGATGCATCGGTCATTTCAACGCGGATATAATTTTACCCGAAAATGAATTTTCGGGCTACCTTGATTCTATCCACTGAAGTGGATGTTTTACGTCCTTTTGGACTGAAACAGGGTAGTCCGGGAATTCATTCTCAGACTATGCTTGGGTCGCTTGTAGATGAATCACATAGAGATAATCACATCATGCTCCCCACCGAGGCCCGTGCCAGATCCAGCAGCGGGTTGGGGAATACACCCAGCAGGATGATGATCAGGGCGCATAGGGCTACCGTTAGCATCACCGCCGGGGATGGTTTGACGTCTTCCAAGCCTTCGGCTTCGCGCATGTACATGTTCACGACCACGCTCAGGTAATAGAATACCGACAGCGCGCTGTTTAACACGCCGATGACCACCAGCCAGATATAGCCCGCCTGCACAGCTCCGGAAAAGACGTAAAGTTTCCCGAAAAAGCCGGCCAACGGCGGAATGCCAATCAACGAGAGCATGAAAATCGTCATGATGGCGGCCAAGACTGGGCGGCGGTATCCGAGTTGCGCATAATCCGAAATGGCGTATTGGCCCTGGCCGCGCCGGTTGACCAGGTAAGCCACCGTGAAGGCGCCGATGTTCATGAAGGCGTAACCTCCAAGGTAGAAGAGCATCCCCGAAGCACCCAGGGCGTTACCCGCCAGAAAGCCCACCAAAAGATAACCGGCATGAGCGATGGAACTGTACGCTAACATGCGCTTGATGCTGGTTTGGCGCAACGCCGACAGGTTGCCCAAGGTCATAGTCAACGCAGCCAAAACCCAGACGACATGCTGCCAGTGAATCCCCAGCGAAGCCGCCGAAGGGTAGAACACGCGCAACGCCGCCGCGAACGCCGCCGCCTTGGGAGCCGCCGACATGAAGGCGGTCACCGGGGTGGGAGCGCCTTCATAGGCGTCGGGAGACCAAAAGTGAAAGGGCACGGCGGCCATCTTGAAAGCCAGGCCGATCAGCAGCAGCGCCAGGCCAATGCCCATATAACCGGCCATGGGATTGGCGGCTCCGGCCAGGTAGGCGGCAAATTGCGTCAGGCTGGTGCTGCCCGTCTGGCCGTAGATCATGGCGATGCCGTAGAGCAGGAAGCCGGTTGAGAAAGCTCCCAGGAGCAGGTATTTCAGGGCGGCTTCGTTGGATCGGGGGCGGGCGGTGTTGAAACCGGCCAGCACATACAGCGAGATGGACATGGTCTCGATGCCCAAAAAGATGACCAGCAGGTTGTGGCCTGCCGCCATGAAGGTCATCCCCAGGGTGGCCAGGAGCACGAGCATGTAGTACTCGCCCTTGTGGAGTTTAAGCCGTTCCAGGTAGTCGGAACTGGAGAGCGCCACCAGGAAGGCCGCCAGGATGAAGACCAGGTTGAAGAACGACGAGAAGCCGTCGCCGCGCACCATGTCGTAGAAGGCGTTGCCGCCTCCGCCCCAGGTGAGCACGGTCATTAAAGCGGCCGCCACCAGCGTGACCAACGTGACGAGTTGCGCAGCGCGAGCGGACCGGCTCGTAAATAGCACGTCGGCCAGCATGGCGAGGATGATGCCCGCACCCAGGACGATCTGGGGGGCGATGGAGGGGAAGTCGGATGGGTTCATTGTTCTCTGTGGCGTCGGGTGTCACCACACGACGCGAGGCTAATTTAAGGATGCTTGGTGTTAAGACCCGACAATTCTAGGATGATAATATTTTATTATCTCGTTATTACAATGCTTAAGCTATCAGAATGCAACCTTGTTATTAACCATTCCCTAATTTTTTTCTGCTGACCTGATGAAAGAGTCTTATTAACTTTTATAAACGCCATAGGGACAATATTTGAAATTTTATCATAGTATTCATAAGGCTGATTAATTGCTGCATATAGAATTTCCGGGTAAAGAATCTTTAGTTCATTGAATATTTGTTGCTCCAGTGAACGTTGTAAAGCTATACTATCGATAGCCGCTTTCAATAGCGCTAATTCCTTTTCTTTTTCCGTTAATATCTGCGAAAGTTGAATCATTTTGCTTGACTCTTTGCTCTCATTTAAAACAGAAAATCCTTGTTTTACTTCAAGACTTACTTTTTCGAGTCCAAATGTACTTAAGTGCTCTTTCATATTGTCGACTTTAGATTGAGGTATATCGCTACCACCGTAAATCAAAGTTATTATTCTTTCTCGAGTATTGATGTTTTTATTCAATAAGTAGTTGCCCTCGATAGATGAAGTGGCTTTGATAAATAGATTCGCATTGTGGATGAACTTATTTTGCCGAACCATTTGATATCCAAAGTAAATACTGGGGATTATCGTTAAAATGGTAATTGCAACAATTATTCTGCGAGAATGGATTTCGGCTTTTTTGTCTTGTAACTGTTTGATTGGAAAATGTAACACTTTGACAGTAACCAGAGTTGCGATAGCGATAAATACTGTATTGATCGTAAATAGGTAAAATGCCCCAAAGAAATATTTCATGTTCATCGTGGCAAGACCATAACCCGCGGTACAAAGAGGGGGAATTAATGCGGTGGCGATCGCCACTCCGGGAATCACATTGCCTTTTTGCTTGCTTGAAGTCGCCATGATACCTGCGAATCCACCAAATAATGCAATCAACACATCATAGATAGTGGGATTGGTTCTGGCCAAGATCTCGGAGTAAGCATCACTTAAAGGAGTCAATGCAAAATATACGGTTGAGGTCCCCAAACCTATGATCACTGCAAATGAAAAGTTTCGGAGTGCTCTTTTTGCTAATTGAAGATCATTTATTCCTACTCCGAGCCCCATCCCCATTATAGGTCCCATCAACGGTGAAATGAGCATCGCACCAATAATGACGGCGATGGAATTCAAATTTAACCCCAGGGAAGCGATAAAAACTGCGAAGATTAGAACCCAAAGATTTGTACCTTGGAATATTGCCTCTTGGGTGATATTATTAATCACCGTTTCCGGAGTTTCTTTATCATGAAAGATTTGAAACTTTTTCAGAATAGAATTTATCATATAATCCTCATTTGGCCTCGGTGCCCCATCCGTCAGCTGACGGACCGTGGGATAGGCTCTTTTCCCGGGAATGGATTCTGGCGCAGCCACCACTGCCTGGCTACCCTGCTTCAGCCCAAAAGGGCGTTTGTTAGAACTCGTTGGGGTCGTTCGGGGCAGGTTCCCTTCCCCACCCTCTCCACCGGTTTCACCGGCGGCTACCTATGTTGAATCCCTTCGGGATTATAGTTCATCCGTTGAATCCGTTGCATCCGTTCAATCGGCGATTCAGACGAAATAAGCAGCACAGTAGGGCGGACTAAACGCAGCGCAGTCCGCCACCCACCGTTGAAACGGTGGGCAACTCTATTGCAGCACCTTGAAAGGGGCGCTCTTATGTTGATTAATTTCCGTATTGTTGGGTTACGCCTTGGTGGGGTAATCCAACCTACTCTACAAGGGAGGCACCCAATGGACCGAGTCACACTGGGGAAATCACTTTTTCTTCTGATTCGTAATCAATGTTTGTAGAATTTTCAGTTGGGCAGTCTCTAAGGTACAATTCGCAATTATACTCTCAAGTTTTTCAACCTCCATCACCATTACTTGCTGTTGAAGCATGGCTGCGACAGCGCGGATATGAGTAGGATCACCGGACGAAAAAACATTACACGCATAATCATTAGCTCGGCCTGCATCAAGATGTAATAACCATTTTATGAGGCTCTTGATATTTTTTTCATCTATTTCAAATTCGATAAGAGTGATGACTTGTTCGATGGTATAATCAGTCAGTGCAACGGTCGCTAAATTAATTGCTTGATTCCGAATACTAATATTGCTGTCAGTCAACCATTCAATGATATTGTCTTTAGAACAACTTAGGTCGAATTTGGGTAATTGTGATATGGCCGCTATTCTGACCCAATCCTGGCTATCTTCGTTAATTAGCCTGACAAAGAAGTCCTTAATAATTGTATCAGACCTCTGGCTGTTTTGTCCTAAATGTCGGATAGCCACGATTCTTGCCAGGTCTGATTTACTCACATCAATAATATATTTATAACCATCAAATATCTGATCCCGGTAGAGCGGTAAACTCAAAGACTCTAAATACTTAATGCAGGCAAAATGTACTTGATCAGTTTTGGCTTCTTCCGAACATGAACGAGAAAGGAGAACACGAATGCTATGTATCCCTTCGGTTGTACGAAAAAAACGTAAGACCACAACAGCTTTCCATGAATCGATAATATCTTCATTCCGATCACCGATCATTCGACATAATTCTTGTATGACATTTTGATCGTCTCCCAATTTTTTAAAATCACGATAAAGCAGTTCTTGTGGTTTTTCAACAGTACTATGATAATTAGGAAAATAACTGCTTCCGAGCACGATTGGATTTGGGCTATAAACTAATCGAATTTCTGAAGCTTTTATTTTTTCTTGGACAATCATTGCAGTTGATAATCCTGTCACTAATATGTCAACCTTTTGGATGATATGTAGAATGATATTGATAGTCTCAATTATGGCATCGTTCTTTTTTAGTTTCACTGAAAATATGTGTTTTCCAAGTGGATCCTGTCGTTGGAAAACGAATTCAGTGGCAATCCTTTGCACGGGTATTATTTCGGTTCCTTTGGTTACATTTAGATCGAATGCGTCGGTCGAACTATCTGGATTCCAATTAGCCAAAGGCACAATAATCTGATAAGGTGTTTTTTCGGACTTCGGCGTCGTGAGGGTTAACTCTTTGGTTTTCATGTCCTAATCTTACTCCTTGTGTTTATCCCGTTTCGATGACTTTAATACGCGGGAGGTCTATGCTTACGGTTGTATCATCCAAGCTTTCTACGCGTATTTCGCCGAGGGTAACGGCCATTTCTCGTTTAGGTTCGGGTAGTTTAGACTGAGGTTCGATAAGTGTATTTTTTGCAGGTTTGGCCTCGCTCTTGGCTTTATTCGGTGACGGTGAATCCTTAGGAATTTGCTTTTCTATGGGGTGGATCGTATTTCCGGAAGTAAAGGATTTTTCAGTATTCGCAATTCCCGCGGAGGGGATTGAGGAACTTCTTTCTGAAACGGTCACCCGGCATATTTTTAAGCTCTTAAAAATAGCTAGGTATATCGCGATCTTGTTGCCTCTGAATAACTCCAAATTTTGATACTGGCCAAGAATAATTTCTATTTCGCTGGGAAGTTGCACCGGCTCAAGATGAATAGCGAGAACCGGTTTCGACTTTTTGCGCGCGTAAAATATTTCGTTTTGGACCCATTCGGATTTGAGAGAACTTTTTGAGACGAAAAATATGACTACTTTACAAGATTCAATGGCATCGGCTATCACTTTCGTAAATTTCAAGGCGCCGTCTATACTGCCAATATCAACAAAAAATTTGTCAGCACTGATGCCTTGATCCTGCAGCCAGGTAACGACCTCCTGCATTTTGGCCGTATCTGTACGACTATAACTCACAAATATTTCCGTGGGAGAATAAGACCGATCTATGGTCGCCTCCTCTGCCGGCTTTGCTCTTTTAATCCACTTGTTAAATATTGACATTATGATTTTCCTCAACAATTCCTAGGTGTCTCAGAGCCCGATGCCCCACTGCTCTGCTGTGGGATAGGCTCTTTTCCCGGGAATGGATTCTGGCGCAGTCACCACTGCGTGGCCGGGCTACCCTGCTTCAGCCCAAAAGGGCGTTTGTTAGACCCCGTTGGACTCGAGCGGGCAGGTTCCCTACCCCACCCTCTCCACCGGTTTCACCGGCGGCTACCCCTTCTTCTTCCACCCCACCGGCTGAAGTTGGTGATGGTCAGATCCCCCCTACTCCCCATAATAAGGGTGGGGGGGACGGCGCAGACAAATTCCAATAACTACAGTATACGGTATTCTTGTGAATCAATCCACAAAAAATAATTGTTTTTCACATCCCTAATGCTTAATTTAAGTGTGGATCAGCGAACAGATCCGGATGAACCCCACAAACTGGAAAGGAGAATCTGGTGTACGATACTGGTAACACGGCATTCATGCTTATGGCTTCTGCCCTGGTGCTGCTGATGACCCCCGGCCTGGCGTTTTTTTATGGAGGCTTGGTGGGCCGCAAAAATGTACTGACAATCATGATGCAGAGCTTCGTTTCGATAAGTGTAACTGCGATCATCTGGTGGGCGTACGGTTATTCGTTATGTTTCTCCGGTGGTGAAGGAGGCATCATCGGTAATTTGGATAAGGCCTTTCTGCGTGGCGTCACGTTGAACACGCTGTGCCCCTATGGCAACGGCAGGATTCCCGAGTTCGCGTTCTTCGCGTTCCAGATGATGACCGCCATCATCACTCCGGCCCTGATCACCGGCGCGTTTTCCAACCGCATGCGCTTCGGAGCCTATCTCACGTTTCTCGTGGCCTGGCTGACCTTTGTATACTTTCCCTTTGCCCACATGGTATGGGGCAATGGATTACTCGCCAAGATGGGCGTCTTGGACTTCGGCGGCGGCATCGTCGTGCATAATATTGCCGGAATGGCAGCTCTGGCAGCGGTTTTATTCATCGGACGGAGGAAGATCGCCGACTCGGTCCCGCACAGCCTACCGTTAATGTCTATCGGCATGGGCCTGTTGTGGTTCGGCTGGTTCGGCTTCAACACCGGCGGTCAACTGGCGGTAGACGGCGTGACGATGCTGGCCTTCGTCAACACTCAGCTTTCCGGCGCCTTCGCCGCCGCGGCATGGCTGGCGATGGCCTGGATATTTGAGAAGAAACCCAAATTCCTTGGATTTCTCACAGGCGGTTTGGCCGGCCTGGTGGTGGTTACACCGTGCTGTGGCTTCGTCACTCCAACCAGCTCGGTAATCATCGGCATCCTCGCCGGGATTGTGTGCTACGGGGCCGTGAATCTTAAAAACCGCATGCAGTGGGATGACGCCCTCGACGTGTGGGGCGTGCACGGCGTTGGCGGATTCCTCGGCATTCTGCTTTTGGGTGTCCTGGCTGACAAATCCGTGAATCCCGCCGGAGCCGATGGACTGTTGAATGGCAATCCCGGATTTCTGGGGACGCAGGCCATGGCCATCCTGATTTCGTCCGTTTGCGCCTTTGGCATTTCCTGGTTTATTCTGCGCGGCATTCAATCCGTTACACGCGTTCGCACAACGGCTGAAGAAGAGGCCAAACTGGATGCGTCCATTCACGGTGAGTTTGCGTACGAATCAGAGGAATCAGAGTTCGGATCGGAAAGAGACATCGAGGCCGCCTGAGACCGCCTACCAGCGCGTTTGATCCCTCTAAAAACCTGAATTGTAGGCGATGCCGGGGGAGTGAGGTATCGCCTACTCCTACACTTACAGATTCTCCTTGATTTCAAGCTTTGGAATGACTATATTCTAAAGTGCTCCAATTCCGGCTGTCCCGTGCCTTCACCAGAAACAATCCAACACGATCTGAGCGAACGGGTCAAAGAATTGACCCAGCTCCATGCTTCTGCTCAAAAACAATTGCGGCGCATGGCGCTGGAACTGTCTTTGGCAGAAGAACGCGAACGGCGGGCCATTGCCGCAGATCTGCATGACCATCTTGGGCAAGCGTTAGCCTATATTAAAATGAAACTGTCGGTGTTTGCCGGCAATACCATTTTCTGCGGGTTCGAACACGACATTTCCGAGATAGCGGCATTGTTAGATCAGGCGATTTCTTACACCCGTTCCCTGACATTTGATATTAGCCCGCCACTGTTATACGAACTTGGATTAGAGGCGGCTTTGACCTCGCTTGCAGAGGATTTCCAGAAAAAACACAAGCTACTGATAAAAGTAAAGAGCTCAGGAAGGGAACAGGCGCTGACCGATATAATAAAAGTGCTCTTATATAAATCTGTGCGTGAACTCCTGATCAATGTCATCAAACACGCGCAGGCCAAAAAAGCCGTTATCAAGATTTCCCATTTGGACGAGATCATCTGCATTTCTGTAACGGATGATGGTATTGGTTTCTACCCGGCAGACCCTGCGGGCGAACAACCAGGCGATCCTAAGTTTGGTCTCTTCAGCATCAAAGAACGTCTGCGACAATTGGGAGGCACCATGAAGATTGATTCCCATGCGGGCAAGGGGGCGGTTATCACTTTGGAGACACCGACAAAATAGAGGTTTTACCCCATGAGCATCAAGATCCTGCTGGTTGACGATCATAAAATGTTTCGCGATGGGCTCCGGAATCTAATCAGCCAAGAAATGGGATTGGAGCCGATTGGTGAAGCCAAAGACGGCAACGAAGCTGTCGCAATGGCGGAGAAATACTCACCCGACGTCATGATAATGGATCTATCCATGCCCGGTCTGAATGGTTTGGAGGCCACGCGAAAAATTCTCGAAATCAGACCACAAACGAAAATTATTATTCTGTCCATGCACAGCGACCGCAGATATGTCCTTGAATCCCTAAAGGTTGGCGCCAAAGGGTATGTCTTAAAAGATGTTGATTTTACCGAATTGGTGCAAGCCATTCACGCCGCCGTGAACGACCGCATCTACCTGAGTCAAAAAATATCCGATTTGGTTATCAAGGATTTCGTTAAATCGGCTAAATCCGAAGATCCCTCGGCTTATTCGCTACTCAGTGCACGGGAACGAGAAGTGCTCCAACATTTGGCGGAAGGCAAAGGAACGAAAGTAATCGCCAATCATCTAAACGTCAGCGTAAAAACGATCGAAACATATCGCAAAAACCTCATGGATAAATTAGACCTGCATAGCGTTGCTGCCTTGACCAAGTATGCCATCCGCGAAGGAATTACACCGCTGGAATAACCACTTTTTCATCGCCACAGTTTTCTGATCATCATCCGCTTTCAGAATAAACCTCAAAAACCTCCATTTCCCCCCAGGCTCAGGAATAACGAAGCTATTTTTCAGGGATTTCCTGGTCTGGTAATTCAACCTTCTGAGTTATATTGAACCATAGAATGTGAAAAAAATAACTTTCTAAAGGATTGACAAATGTTCGATACTGGAAACACGGCCTTCATGCTGGTAGCCAGCAGCCTCGTCATGCTCATGACGCCCGGTCTGGCCTTTTTCTACGGCGGTCTGGTGGGGCGCAAGAATGTGCTTACCATCATGATCCAAAGCTTCGTCTCCATGGGCGTCACTACCATCATCTGGTGGGCCTATGGCTACAGCTTGTGCTTCTCTGGCGGCGACGGCGGCATTATAGGCAACCTGGATAAAGCCTTCCTGCGCGGCATCACACTGAATACCATGTGCCCCTTCGGTAATGGAAACATCCCCGAATTCGTATTCATGGCCTACCAGATGATGTTCGCCATCATCACCCCGGCGTTGATCACCGGTGCATTCTCCAATCGCATCCGCTTCGGAGCCTATCTGGCCTTCCTCGTAGCCTGGCTGACTTTTGTTTACTTCCCCTTCGTGCACATGGTCTGGGGTAACGGCCTCCTCGCCAAGCTCGGCGTGCTGGACTTCGCCGGTGGAATCGTGGTGCATAACATTGCTGGAATGGCGGCGCTGGCTTCGGTCTTGTATGTGGGAAGACGCAAGGCTAAAGACAGTGTTCCCCACTCTATTCCGCTGGTGGCATTGGGCACAGGACTTTTATGGTTCGGCTGGTATGGCTTCAACGCCGGTAGTGAATTGAAGGTTGACGCCATCACCGGTCTGGCCTTCCTGAATACAGACATCGCCGCTTCTTTCGCGGGCCCAACTTGGCTGCTACTGGCCTGGATCTTTGAGAAGAAGCCTAAATTCCTCGGTCTTCTGACCGGCGCCGTCGCAGGTTTGGCCACGATCACACCTTGCGCAGGCTATGTCACTCCGACCAGCGCCGCGATCATCGGCATTCTGGCTGGCGCCGTTTGTTACATTGCCGTCAATCTGAAGAACTTCCTCAAATGGGATGACGCTTTGGATGTCTGGGGTGTGCACGGTGTCGGTGGCGCGATCGGCATTGTTCTCCTCGGTGTCCTCGCGGACAAGGGCGTCAACGCGGCGGGTGCGGACGGCCTTTTGAAAGGCAACTCCGGATTCTTTACGATGCAGGTGTTCACCGTGGTCGCTTCCTCGATATACGCTTTCGGCTTCACGTACGTCATGCTGAAGATCATCAACGTCTTCACCCGCGTTCGCACCACGGCAGACGAAGAGGAGCGCGGACTTGACACTTCACTGCATGGTGAGACTGCCTACGACGAAAACCAACTGGTAGTTTCAATCCAGGAACGTGGCCAATCTCTGTAGACAGAAGAACCCGGCTCTCATCACCGACGCCTTTGCCACAAATTCACTCGCGTGAAAACCTCCGAAAAGAGCCGAAAGTCGGGTTGAAAACCAATTTACCTAGCGAGGTTACCTTTGAGACTGCATAAAATAGCCATAGCCCTCGTGGCGCTGATGATCCTGTCGGGATCCGCATTCCCCACCCCCTCAACCCATATCTGGGGGCCGTCCACCGACGTGCAGGCGTTTAAAGTCGTGCACATCACCAGTGACATGTACGTTGCCAGTGAAACGGACACCTCCGGGAATCACTTTCCTACGGTTCCCAATTTGGGTTTGACGGTTGGAGTCCTGCCTTTAAAATGCCTTAATCTGGAGATCGGGTTCGATTACAAAGCCAGCCTGGGTGTGTTGGACAATTACCCCTTGTACTTCAATGCCAAATTGGGTGTACCGGAAGGAGCTTTCAACCGTTTCTTTCCAGCATTGGCCGTCGGAATCTACGATGTCGGCACAAAAACTGATTTCACCAACAACAATGTGATTTACGGCAAGATCGCCAAGAGCTTTTCGGTCGGGAAAACTTCTCTGGGGCGTTTTTCGGTGGGGTATTTCACCGGAAATGAAAAGTTGCTCATCAAAGCCGACGGCCAGAAAGATAACGCCGGAATCCTGGCCGCCTGGGAACGCACTATGCCGGAAATTTCCGACAAATTGTGGATCTGCGCCGAATATATGGGCACTGAAAGCGTTTATGGGACGGTGAATTTCGGCTTCGCCTGGAAGTTCGCCGACAAGGTTTCGATGCTGGTGGGTTATGACGTCTACAATAACACCAACCTACCCGGCACCGCCACGGTGCAGGTAGACATTGACTTCTAATCTGGCCACTCGGTCATATCAAAAAAGCGGGGATCACTCCCCGCTTTTTTTGTCATCCCGGTTTACATCGTTCCTTTTACCATAATGGCCACTTGCTGAGCCTGCCGTTGATTGTACTCGAACGCCAGCCGCTGGTAGTTGATCAGATCAATGATGGTGCCGATGAAACAGACGCCGGCGGTCAGAAAATAAAGTATGCCCATACCAATCTGATTCAACAGGACGCGATGCACTCCAGCGACGCCCACGAAACCCAACAGGCAGGTGAGCAGGACGGTCTGGGGATCTTTGCGGCGGTAACTATAGACGTTGGCGAATTGCTGCGCCTGGTTGTCGTCCAGATCCTTCATCAATCCCTGGACGTAAACCATTTCGTCGCCGTTCAGGTAGGGCATGATCTGCATGATATTGGCCATTGAATCCTCCGGTTAAGGTTCGGCTATCACAGATTTATATTCTCTAATCCATTGCCGCAATAGTGTCATAATTCGGTAGCCCAGGATGATTACAGCAGGTATTCCCAGGGGGTGCGTCATGAACGAGGCCACAACGTCACCACGAAACAGCCAGGCGATGGAGTGCCCCAGACCGCAGCCGGGGCAGGGCAGCCCCAGGTTTTGGAACAGGCACAGGCTGAAGCGCTGGGAAGTGGCTGGATCTATAAAGACAACCCCGACGAGACAAGCCAACCAAAGGATGAGCTCTCGGGGAATTTTCGAATCAATCACGATTGCGATCTTTCAATGCTTTTAGCAGGACGGAAGCATCTCTATAAAATTCAACCGCGGTTTGATATACGTCCTCCGCTTTCTCTTCAACGTAGGTCTCAGAGGTAATGGTGCGCATGGCGTGATAAACCACCCAACCGGCAAAATTCACCGGAAGCTTTCGCGCGGCCGCCTCGCGAAGCAGCTCCTTAAGGGACAATTGCTCAATTTTGGAGGGATCAATCGCTTCCTGTTCCAATTGGTTTTTCAGCGACTGAGCAGCCAGTTCAAAGGTATATTCGAATCGGAGGATGACAGCGTCACGCAGCTCTAAGTCATTGGGAGCGGCCTGGGAACGTTGAATGGCGCGATGCAGGCTGGCGAGGGCGCCTTCCAATGAAGTGAAATCTAATGCCATGAAGTTATACCCTTTTCAAGCTTTAAAATCAGTACTTCCGTCCCACTTTGTCCACGCACTTGGCCGGGACGGGCCGGTCGGGATGGAAGCCTTGTTCGTTGTACAGTCCGCAGGTTGCCTTGCGATGATCGGTCGTCCAAACACGGCAGTGTTTGCAATCGGCGCAGCGGTCGCCGGATTTGATGGTGGACATGGGTTCTCCTACTTCGGCATATTCTCCAGAAACACTCTGACACTGGTTTCCATCTTCGACAGAAACATCTGCGGGTAGACGCCCATCCAGACGATGACGATCACCAGGGGAAATAGGATGGTGCGTTCACGCAGAGTGAGGTCTGGGAGGGCGCTGTTGACTTCCTTATCCACCGAGCCGTAGAAGACGCGCTGGATCATCCAGAGCAGGTAGACGGCCGCGAGTATAACGCCCGAAGCGGCGAAAACCGCGTAGGTGGGATTGGACTTGAAGGTCCCGAGGAGAATGAGGAATTCTCCCACGAAACCGTTCAGGCCGGGTAGGCCCAAGCTGGAAAGCGCCACGATGATGAACACCGTGGTGTACACCGGCATGACCTTGGCCAGACCGCCGAAATCGCTGATGTTGAAGGTATGGCGGCGGTCATAGAGCATTCCGACCAGGAAGAAGAGCGCTCCGGTGGAGATGCCGTGGTTGATCATCTGCAGGAGACCGCCCTGCACGCCCTGCTGGTTCAACGCGAACAGGCCCAGCATCACGAAGCCCAGGTGCGAGACCGAACTGTAGGCCACCAGTTTCTTCATGTTGGGCTGCACCATGGACACCAAGGCTCCGTAGATGATGCCGATGATGGCCAGCACGGAAATCAGCGGCACGAAAGCCACCGTGGCGGCGGGGAACAGCGGCATACAGTAACGCAGGAAACCGTAGGTTCCCATCTTCAGCAGTACTCCGGCCAGGATAACCGACCCGGCGGTGGGGGCTTCCACGTGCGCGTCCGGGAGCCAGGTGTGGAAGGGAAACATGGGCACTTTGATGGCGAAGGCCAGCCCGAAGGCGGCGAAGAGCCACATCTGCGCCTGGATCGGAGGTCTGGGCATCTGATAGATGGCCAGCAGGTCGAAGGTGCGAAGGCCGGTAGTTGGATCGGCGCTCTGGAAGTACATCCAGAGGATGGCCACCAGCATCAGCAGCGACCCGACCATGGTGTAGATGAAGAATTTGACTGCCGCGTAGATCCGGTTTTCATGTCCCCAGATGCCGATCAAAAGGTACATGGGGACGAGCATCACTTCCCAGAAGACGTAGAAAAGCACGAGATCCCAGGCGGAAAAGACGCCCATCATACCGGTCATGAGAAACAGGAAGCTGAAGTGGTATTCCTTGACCCGCTTCTCGATGCCGCGCGAACCCAAGATGCACAACGGCCCCAAAAAGGCGGTCAGCAGCAGCAGCCAGAGGCTGATGCCGTCCACGCCGATGTGGTAGCTGGACCCGAGGGTGGGAATCCAGGTGGCCGATTCCTCGAATTGCAGCGAGGCGGTCGTCGGATCGAAGCCGAGATACAATGGGATGCAGAGCGCCAGATCCAGCAATGTTGTGGCTAAAGCCACGTTGCGAATCAGGGCCTTGTTGTCCTTCGGCAGCAGGAGGATGAGGCCCGCGCCGAGGAGGGGGAGGAAGATGATCCAGGATAACATTTGGGATTCAGGATTCGGTATTCAGGATTCAGTTAATTGTCATTCCGGAAGGGCTTCAGCCCTATCTGGAATCCAGACTATCCCCAGCGTTGAAACGTTGGGTTACTCTCTTTTGGCCTCATGGATGGGGGGCAAATTCTGATAATTAGGATTCCCGCAGCAGAGCTGTGGGGCACCGGGCACGGTAGTCAGTGCTCGATGCCGGTATTCTGGGCGGTCACGGACCATTCCGTGACCGCTGATATTCAAATAAAAGACGTATTAACTTCCAGAACCGAATGGTCACCAAAAGCATAATTCCGCGCACTTGAATATTTGAATTCCTCCGGCTTGCTAACCAAACCAGCTTTTACTGGATTTTGGTGAATATATTCGAGTTTCGCCAGAAACATCTCATAATTCCGAATAATTTCATCGTCAAACCTTTTCATCCACAGTTTTCTTTTTTGATCCGTGCTTTTGGGCGCATTGCGGCGAAAAATTCGCAACAGATCTTTTCTGCCTAAAACCTCAATCTGGGTCATCACATCCCATGCGGTGTATTTCTTGATGTCGCGCATGATATTGGAAATATTATCACTCCGAGGATCTAATCGGATAATCCAATGAAAGTGAGTAGGCATGATAACAAAACCCAAAACGCTGAATGTATGGCTGCATGATTGATAGTATTTGATGTTGTCAATCAAGAGTTTACTACACATTTCCTCCGCGAAGACCGGAGCGAATTCTACAACGGTCGTCGTGATGAAGAAGGTATTCTCTTCAGTGAACTGTCTTCTTCCTCGCAGTCCCACTTGTATTCTCCGCCGTCACGGAATGGTCCGTGACGGCCCAGGGTTGGGGGATAGTGGCATGGAATGGTCCATGCCACCCCAGGAAAAGTGGTTTCCGGCGGGTGACAATACCAGAAACCGCTGTGTTTTAATCATGGCGGCAATAAAATCAGTGCTTATATGTCGTATTACAGTACGGGTGTGCAAGCGCTGCGTTATCTGTATCACCCGGGCCGCCTTCACTCTTTCTCTGTATATGATCCACTGTGATGGCATTTTTATGCATAAAGGCATTACAAATACTGCAACGAGCGATTGATCCTGTGGTATCTCTGAGAAATACTGCTGATTTAACCTCTGAAGAGAATTCGGGATTTGTTACAGGAGGTTTGGTCGTCTGTATGATTAGAAATTTGAAGGCTTCGGCTGCTTGTACCACAGCGATTGCATCTAACTGTGACTTATTCTGAAGGAAAGAATTCATTATATTTATCATGAAATCTTTTATGGCAGGTGCAGCTTTATTAGCCGATCGATAATGTCTGCCTATCTGTTGAATAATATAGTCATAATCTAGCAAACATTGCTCAAAGCTTGATCTTATTGATGTGAATTCATTGAATCGTTCTGACTTTTCGAGATCCATAATAAATGCAATCGTTGCTAAGAAAGATGCTACTTTAAAATTTCCCTCAGTTGAATAAAAATATACACGCGGGTGCAATCCTAAGGATGAGGGATGCATACTGTTAATTCGCCTTACTACACGCCGGACATTTTGTAAACAATCTGAAGTCTTTTCACCTGTCAAATCGTCATCTAGCATGTTTTTGAAATCCTGCGATATCCCATTCACTATATTTACAAATTCTAATATCAAAGGCAAAGTATGACTTGAATAGTTCTTTCCCGCAACTGGAAGATCCAAGGTTTTAATCGGCTTTTCCAAAGCTGGAGTAAAGAGCATATTATTAATTTCGCAAGCAAGTTCTTCAATTTTCTTCTGAGCAGGTCCATCAAAGCCTGCCCACCATTTATGTCCTCGGCCTCCATGTATAAGCGCTCTTGCAGCTATGCAATTCGGCTTTTTGCGAGACTCTAAAATAATAAGCTCAGTTTTATCAATTGGAGCTGCCTGCTGATTAATCTTGAAAAATGAGCTCTCTGCTTTTCTGGCATCTCCTTCAACCCATTGTAGTTGAATAGCAAGTGCTGCAAGGTTCTTTGCTCGAGCCACTATTTCCGACCCAAACTTCTGAGGTGCATTGAGTGCCACCTTTAAATCCTCATATGAACCAACCCGTTTTTTGACTAATTTCCGAGTAGAATCTGCGATTTTTTGTTGATCTCTCGGGAGAGCACCATCGTAAAAATTTCTTGAAATTAATCCGTCCCCATAGTCATCATTCATCCAAGCAGCCAATGAACTCAAACGATGCGAACCATCAATAACAAATAAATAACCGCTTTTACTTTTCCACAAAATAATAGCAGGGACTAGATCGCCATTGACAAAGCTTTCTATGAAATTGGCGACTTTAGGGCTCTCCCATTCATTTGTCTCTCTCTGAAAGTCTGGCTTTCGGAGATTTGTGAAGAAAAATGAATCTGCTTTAAGATCCTCTATCGAAAGCCTATCTTTACGAGTACCTGGGTTTGGATTCTCCCCAATCGCAAAATCTTCTCTCGGGATTAATGCATCTAGGTTTACTTTGGCCATTACTGTTTACCTCGTTATCAACGGATTTCAAAACTGGTTGACAGCTTAGTATCGTTTTATTCCCTACTCTACGCCTTCTCCTCCACTGCCGGGATGCTTTCCTCGTACAATACTTCCGGGCAGAGATCGGCGCCATTGGCCCATTCCACGGTATCGAATTGGACGCGAACACTGTTGAAGAGCGAAGGATCTTTTAGTTCGCAGAAAATGCCCTGATCCAGGTATGGTGTCACGTCGAAAATCCGCTGCTCATCATTCTCGAACGTGAGTAAGAGATGGTAATCCGGCAGAAGGGCGACGTCTTTTATTCCTATATACATGATTCTATTCCCTTTTAATGCAAGGGTTCAATTTTAAAAGGTTTCTCGCCACGTGAGGCAAGCTCCCAATCGGCAAGAAGTTCATCACGATGTAACTCAATCCACGCCATAACCAGCCGTGTCTGCCGGTTGGGAAAATTGCCATCCATTAAATCGCCGGTGGATATATCGAATCGAGCCTTGGAATCCTGATAATAAACGTGAATATGGGGAGGATTGTGTTCGCCCTTCCCGGTATACATTCGGACGATAATTCCGAAGAACATGCTAATAGTCGGCATAGAATTTCTCTTCAGAGGTTTATATCTTCCACCAACAACAACACTACCTTGCCCGCCGGCACGCTGACCTTGTGCCGCCACGCTGTCCCGCCTGGGATGAAGATCCCATCACCGGCTTTGAAATGAATGACTTCGCCACCTTGGTTCAGATCCATTTCGCCCTGGAGACAGTAGCTAAAATGCGCCTTCTCGCACCACTCCTCTTCGACGAATTCAGAAGTAAACTCGACCAGACGTAGTTGTTGCTTGCCTTGCTGGAAGACCTTGAACCGCGCTCCGCTGACAGAGGATTGCCAGGGCAGACCCTCGAAATCCACTTTCGGGCTGGTCAAAGCGGGTCCCTTTGTTAGTTTATACACGGTTGTGTCGGGTCACAGGCTTAGGCCCA
>JAGVQJ010000053.1 GCA_020051775.1 Calditrichota bacterium
AAGAACTGGAATTCAGATACAATCATAAAACCCAGGATATCTTCCCGTTAGTGACTGAATACCTCTGTAATTTGAGGCCAAAACGTTGCTAATCACCTATAACTAATTCATTTTTCCTTCTTCATTCTTAAATCTTTCCTGCACGGATCCCTGCGGGACAATCTCCATTCTGCATTTAGCATTCAAAGTCACACCGCCCACCCCATCACCTCTTCCTGCGTCGCCTTCGAGGCGTCCGGGATTTCACCGCTGATACAGCCCTGGCGCATGACCAGAATGCGGTCGCTCATGCCCAGGATCTCGGGCAGTTCCGAACTGATCATGATGACCGCCTTGCCGTCGGCGGCTAACTGATTGATCAGCAGGTACATCTCGTATTTGGCCCCTACGTCAATGCCGCGGGTCGGTTCGTCGAAGATGACCACGCGCGAATTGCTCTCCAGCCAGCGCGCCACCAGGAGCTTCTGCTGGTTGCCTCCGGACAGGTGTCCGGCGGGCTGATCCGGTCCGGATAGACGTACGTTCAACGCCCTGGCATGGTGGCCGAAGCGCAGCAGTTCCTTGACGCGGTTGATCCACCCCCACCGCGACCAGCGGGAAAGATTGGGCAGAGCGAAGTTGTCCTTCCCAGAGCTTTTCAGGATCAAGCCCTGACTCTTGCGGTCTTCCGGCAAGAGGCAGATGCCACTGCGGATGGCGTCGCGCGGCGAGCGGATCTGCAACGGTTTGCCGTCCAGGTACACCTCGCCGGACGCTTTGCGGTCGGCGCCGAAAATCAACCGAGCCACGTCGGTGCGGCCCGCCCCCATCAACCCGGCCATACCCAGCACTTCGCCGCGCTTCACATTAAAAGATATGCTCTGCACGCGACTGCCCGACAGATCGCGCACTTCCAGGCAGGTTTCGCCGATCGCTGCTTTGACTTTGGGGAACTCCTGATCCAGAGGCCGCCCCACCATCTGCTCGATCAACTGCCCGCGAGTAAGGTCCCCAGCCGCCCACGTTCCTACCGTCTTGCCATCGCGCATCACCGTGACCCGGTCGGCGATGTCCAACACTTCATCTAAGCGGTGGCTGATGAAGATAATACCCATATCTTTCCCGGCCAGATCGCGCAGCACCGCGAAGAGCGCTTCCACCTCGCGCGGCGTCAGCGCGGCGGTAGGTTCGTCCATGACCAGGATACGCGCCTGAGTGGAGAGCGCCCGAGCGATTTCCACCAGTTGCTGGCGAGCCACGTCCAGCGTAGACACCACCGCGTTGGGATCAATGGACACTCCCAGGCGGGTGAACAGCGCGCGCGCCTGGGTAGTCTCATGGTGCGCATCAAGGAATCCGGCCTTTGATTTTTCGCGCCCCAGGAAGAGATTTTCGCGCACCGTCAGCGCCGGGATCAGAGTGAATTCCTGGTAGATGGCGGCAATGCCTGCCTGACGCGCCTTCAATGGCGTATCGAACACCACCGGCTTGCCATCCCACAGGATGCGCCCCGCATCCGGCTGGTGCGCACCGGTCAGGATTTTGATCAGAGTGCTCTTGCCCGCGCCGTTCTCACCCACCAGCGCATGGATCTCCCCCGCCGCCAAGCCGAAATTCCCGTCGCTGACAGCCACCACGCCGGGGAAAGTCTTGCGGAGGTTTTCCAGGCGCAAGTTCATTTCGTTGCCAAAGCTTCCGTCTGCGTGAACAAGCCGCAGGGGATCAGGACCACCGGTTGCGTCTGCCCGCCGGAAACGTAAGTCTTGATCGCCTCGATGGTCTGGCGACCGATGAGCTTCGGTTGCTGGATGACGTCGGCATATATTTTTCCAGCCTTGATGGCTGCCCTCGCTTCCGGAACAGCGTCGAAACCGACGATGGTTACGCGACCCGCCTTGCCCGCTTTTTCCACCGCCGCCAGAGCTCCTAAGGCGGAATCGTCGTTGATGCCGAAGATGCCGTCCTGGTCGGGATGGGACTGCAGGATATCCTCAGCGGTGCGGAAGGCCTGATCTTTTTTCCCGCTCCCGGAGAGTTTGGCCACAACTTTTAATCCCGGCGTTTTCGCGATCTCCTCCTCGAAACCGGCCACGCGCTGAATGACCGATTCAACCTCGGGGTGGTCAATGATAGCGATTTTGCCATTGCCGCCTAATGCCTGCGCCAGAGCCTGCGCAGCCAGCCGCCCTCCGGCAACGTTGTCAGAAGCCACGTGCGTGACGACCTTCGCGCCTTCGGCCAGACAGGCAATATCCGCCGTGAAGACAGGGATGCCCGCCGCGTTGGCCGCCTGGATGGCCGTGCCGATGGATTTGCTGTCGCAGGGGCTGACGATGATGGCATTGACCTTGCGCACGATGAAATCCTGCACCTGATCCTTTTGCCTGGCTACGTCGAATTCGCCGGAAGTGATCGTCAGTTCGTAGCTATTCTCACCGGCGGCTTCATTCAAGCCCACTTCCAGATCCTGGTAAAACGGGTGTGTGCGCGTCAGCAGGGATACCCCGATGACGAACTTGCCGCCAGGTTTGGCTGATTTCCCGGGGCCGGGCAGATCGCTTTTCTTATTGCAGCCAGACCACACCAGCGCCAACGCGGTGAAGATAATCCAAGTGGATCTTAGACGCATGACAGTCTCCTATTTTGAGGCGCTGGTCAAAACGATAGTGACTTTGGGGATCAAACCAACTTCAACGCTAAGCTGGCCAATCACGTAACCGTATTTCTGAAACATGCCGGTTAAACTATAGGCATTTTTTAGCGATTTTACAATCAATGACTGGATGTTGGTCAGATTGGTCTCAGCTGCCAGAGTCTCGAGCCCAGAAGCAACTTCCCGATCATGGTTAATGGCCACAACTATTCCCGGCGGCAATCCGAGGGAGATCGTTATATTGCCCAGACTAAAGCCCGCTCGAGCCAGTAGTGGTTTCAGCCCTTGCAATTCCTGGAGTGCGCTGTCCACCGCCTCCTGAGCCGCGTCCCTTCCGGCGTCCTTAGTCTGCTGATGCACATCTTTTACCTTACCAATGACGGATTTCATATCCACCATGACTAAGCTCCTCGCTGCAATTTAGTGCTTTGTAATTCTGTTTAAACGGAAATTCAGACAGTGCTGCCGATCCCTTAATACCAGTCTATCTGGCTTGCTTTTCGTCGCTGACCCACGGATATATTACTCCCGCGAGGATTGCACCTAAGATAGGCGCCAACCAGAAAAGCCACAATTGCGAGAGCGCCCAGGAACCGACGAACAGAGCCGGGCCAGTGCTTCGCGCCGGGTTGACAGACACATTGGTCACGGGGATGCCGATCAAGTGAATCAATGTCAAACCCAAGCCGATGGCGATAGGGGCGAACCCTTGCGGAGCGCGCTTGTCGGTGGAACCCAAAATGATAACCAGGAAGGCGAATGTCAGGACTACTTCAGCCACCAATCCAGACAGAAGAGAATAGCCGCCCGGGGAATGCTCCCCGTACCCATTCGAAGCAAAACCTCCGCCGAGATCAAATCCCGCCTTGCCGCTGGCAATGAGATAGAGCACTCCGGCACCGGCGAGAGCGCCCAGCACTTGAGCTAAAATGTACGGCAGCAGGCTGGCAGCCGGGAATCGTTTGGCTACGCATAATCCGATGGATACCGCAGGATTCAGATGGCAGCCGGAGATGTGCCCGATGGCGTAAGCCATCGTTAGAACCGTCAACCCAAAAGCCAGAGCCACCCCAACGAAACCGATCCCAAGTTGAGGAAAAGCAGCGGCAAGCACCGCGCTGCCGCAACCACCGAAAACTAACCAGAAAGTACCGATAAATTCTGCGGCTGGTTGTTTCATGGACAACATGGTGACCTCCTAAAATTGATAAAGGTTTAAATTCGTCTCCTTTATTATTCCCCCATTATTTTTTGATAAATGATCTCGGCCATTTGCGCCTGTCCCCGTTTGTCCGGATGGACGTAATCGTCATTGGGATCGGTGAATAATGAATCGGGATCCAAGGTTGAAAATAACATTGCCACGTCAGCCAACGGCACTCCCAATTCCGTAGAGGTGGCGCGCGTGGCATCCAGGTAAGGCCCATGCAGTCTGGTGCGCCGCTCGAAAGCGCGGTTAATCAACCGCAAGTTGGCTTCCGGTTCCGTCCAGAGAATCAGCCTGACGCCATGAGTCTGACACCACCCGGCTATCGCCTCCAGGTTGACCCGGAACTCCTCCGGGCTGACTCGCACCGGCATTCCGGCTCGCTCCTCCTCGGAAACATGCTTGGTTAATCCCAACTTAAAGCTAATGATCATGGTCGCGCGCTTGAACAGACCAGCCAACATTAAGACATTGTAAGGAAATCGTTCCGCTGGATTGTGGTAGCTGAAGGATTTGGTGGGATCGGCATCGGGTTTGGGATCAAGCAGGGAATCGTTCCATCCGTAGGCGACCAGCAGCACATCAGCCTGCAGGTCGGCGAGGTAGTGTTCCACCCATTGGCGGCCATTCCAGGAAGAGTACCCCGGCACCCCGGCGTTGAGGACCTCGTAGCGTTTCCCCTGGGTGTTTGTGTTCAAGAGCTTTTCGAGGCTGGAACAAAAGTTGTCTTCGACCGCCAACACGCCATAGCCGAAAGTCACCGATCCCCCCAGAGCCACGACGCGGGTCACCCCTCCAGGCTTGGGAAGCGCGATTTCTTCCCCGAGATAGCCCAGGCTATTGACCTGTGCCCGCCGATAGGTGTAGAATCGCCCCTGGTAGCCGGGATTGAACCTCCAGGAGACGTACGGGTCGGAGCGAAAACGGCGGAAATCCAGAACCGGCGTTCCCAGCAGGAAATGCGATCCCAAGCGCAGCGCGGCTTCGGCCACGATCGCCAGGAATAAAAAATAAAGGAAGATTTTAGAGAGGTTTCGCATTGTGCACACACTGCTTAGGTTTATTCAATACCACATCAATCTATCTGCAGCCCCTCGCCCCGCCCTAAAGAACGGGGCTACAATTATTGCAAGCCCGCTGAAGCGGGCTCTTGTCGAATCGCGAAGCTTGCGGCGTAGAAAGGGACGCACGTCACAGCCCCATTCATGGGGCTTGGTTCTATTTGTAGCCCACTCCTTTAGGGGTGGGTCGAACCGGTTCGTAATACCCACAACCTACCTGTAACCTCTTCCAAATGCGGAGCGATCTTGGTCGGATCATCGGTCTTCTCGGGGTGATTCTGAAAAACGGCGTAGGGCACTTTCCGGTCGCGAATGTGGACGAAATCGGGATCTCCAGCCGCAATGCTTTCCCAATCGCTATCGCGATACAGGATCTCCAGTTTCTCGTCCGGCAGGCCGTGTTCCAGGATGCTGTCAGGGCGTTGGGGATTGAAACGCCGCCGGTTGCGCCGCAGAGATTCCTCATAGGGGACGCTGATATACAGGATCACGGCGCTTTCCAGGATGGCCGGCGACAAGTGCTCGAAAGCCGCACGGAAGCCTCCGTGCTGCGATCCGCGAGCAAATTCCAGGATGGCGGTCGGTGGATCGGTGTCACCTTCGTGGTCGCGCAGGAATTTGCCGTAGTCCAGGCTGATTCTTTCTATCAGCAGGTGCCACTGATATTCGTGCAGGAAGTAGCCTTGTGCGTCGGTCATCATGCGCGGAGCTTTGAGCACTTTTTCCAGGATGGCGTCCTGTTCGAACCAGGCCCAGAGCATGGGGAAGTCATCAATTTCATGAAACTTGCCGATGTGGAATCGGCGCCGCCGCTCGGCTTCAGGCGTTTTCTTCAGGAAATCAATGATCTCGGACTTGCCCGCCGCCGGGCGGCCGATTAAGATGAGGGTGGGGAAGGTTGATGTCATAGTGGCCTCTATCTGCCCAGCCCTAAAGGACTGGGCTACGAATCCATCAAGCCCCTTGAAAGGGGCTAAATGTCACCGTTCAATCTAAATCGTTTATCTTTTCGAGATTTGGATATAGTTTTCCTGTAGAATGATGCAATTCCTGATTATTAATGTAATTTTCAATTATTTTCCGATCTTTCTCAGCAAAACTTACGATTCCATATCCTATTTGCCAGCTGAAATTTAAATCTTTAAAGGTGCCGTTAATTTCGTAGGTGGAGGCACCTTTTAATTCTCCAATCCAACGAGGCAATCCAAGACTTGGTGGTACTTTCACTGCCAAATGAACGTGATCCGCTGTACCGCCAAATTCTAATAAAAGTACTTCACGAGTTGCCAGGCATTTGTTGCGAATGATTCTAAACAATAGGTCATGCTGCGATTTGGCTAAGAGTGGCGCATTACCTTTAGTATGCCAGGTAATATGAAAGTAAATTTTTTAAAATACATTTCGCGGCATATCCGTCCTGACTGGAATTTCTGGATTTTATAGGAGCCCCTTTCAAGGGGCTTCAGATTCGTAGCCCAGTCCTTTAGGGCTGGGCGGTTTTCCCTGGCAACGCATGCCAGATTCTCCGTGCCAGCAGGAATCCGATCGCGGCGAACGGCAGCAAGAATACCGGCCAGTAGGACCAGGATTTCTCCGTCAGGAAGCCCAGCGATAGGGATTGCAGACCCGTGCCGAGATAAACCATGCCGTCAATCAGACCGACGGCTGTGCCGGCATTCTTGCGCCCGCCGAAGTCCATGGTGGCCGTGCCGGAGAGCACGCCATGCGTCCCGATGACGCAGTATGATATTAATACGACGCAAGCGCCCAGCACCCAGGGATTATGCAGCGAGAAGACCATCACCGCTACGCAGACGAACATCAACGCGTAGAGCAGCCCCGCCACCGGCGCGCGCCGTGATCCGAATACCTTGTCGGACAGCCATCCCGCGCTCATGCCTCCGGTCGCTCCGGCGATGAAAAGCATCAACCCCCAATTTTTAGTCACCAGGAAGTCGTGAGCGTAACCCATCTCTTTGCCGTAGATGATATACCAGTGCATGATCCCCTGGCGCAGCACCCCGGTGCAGAATTCGATGGCGGCAATGGTCAACACGATGGGATTGGTTAAGATCTTCCTTAAGATGACCGGTAGCGGGTCGGGAGCGTCACTCTCGCCGCTGGAAGCATCCCCAGGATCGAAGTTAGCCAGTCCCGCTTCGCCGGGCCGATCACGCACCATGAAGTAAATGATGAACACGAACAGCGCCAGCAGCAGCGACGGGATCCAGAAAACCCAATAGGGAGCACTGACGACGGAAGTGCCGTCTCCGGCGGGGGTAGTGTGCAGCAGATCCACGATCAACTGTCCCACCTGAAAAGCCAGAAAGATGCCCAGCGAAATCAAAATGCCGAAGATACCGCCGAAGACGCCGCGTTCCCGCACGTGAAACCAGCCGCTATTGACTTTGACGATAGAGACGGCCCCGAAGCTCTGGAAGTACATGTTCATCGCATAAAGGATCGAGAAAGCCAGCACCAGGTTGACTTCCGGCTGCAAGTACACGAACAGCCCCATGGCCGCATTCATGATGGCTGCACCGGTTGCGGCAATGAGCATCGCCTTGCGCCCGCCGATCTTGTCAGTCAGCGGGCCGTTCAGGATGAAGGCGAAGGCGTAGACCACCGTGCCCCAACCGAAGATCACGCCGAAGTCGGACTTGGTCATCAGGCCGCCCAAGGCGTTCTTGGCGACGGTTAAGTTGTAACGCCCCATGTAGAGAAGCGCGTAGGTGACGCCCAGCGGAACCCAGTTGAGGATCCGCCGCCGCAGAAAAACGCCGCTGTGTCCCATCGGGTTGCCCGACCGGGCGGTGAAGAGCCAGACGACTATAACGCTGGCGAGGAGGGTGAGGAGGGTGAGCAAGGGGCGCTCCTTTTCACTTTTCAGCGATCCATTTAATTAAATATCAGGAGACATATCAACAGGTATCGGTCGGGGGGTAAGCAGTATCGTCATAACGTGAAACAGGATCGCGGCGACGACTATTACGATGTTTCCCGCTCTTTCCCAAAGAGACCGCCTCTGGACGGACATCCGTCTTTCCAAGCGGATTAGGGTATTTTACATGGTACTATATCCTCTGGAAATGATAATGATAATTCCTGTCAATATCAAGCATTTTCTCAACGCGTTGACGAATAAAACCTTTCCATGAACGAGAAAATCTTCAAAATATCTCTTGACTTCTATAGTGAACATACGTATATTATGTATGCAAATGTTCAGTGTCAATTTAAACAAAGAGGAGAACACCATGCCAACCATTTGTCATTTTGAAATCCCCGGCGACGATCTGGCCCGCGCCAAGAAGTTCTATGAGCAGTTGTTTGATTGGAAGTTCGAGCTCTTCGCCGAATGGGAGTATTACGGCATCACCACCGGCCCGGTAGGTAAAAGCGTGGGCGGCGGTATGATGAAGCGAATGCAGCCGCAGCAACCGATTTTAGTTTATTTCGATGTCGCCGAGGTGGAGGAATACGCCACCAAAATCATCAAACTCGGCGGCCAGGTAGTGAAGGAGAAGACCCCTGTTCCCGGAATGGGTTGGTTCGCCATCTGCCTGGATAGTGAAAACAACCCCTTCGGCTTGTGGCAGATTGATTCGGGTGCGAAATGAATGTCCGGATCGTGAGATCCTGACTTTAAAATGCATCCCGATCAGCGGATTTTCACGATTTGGTCAGTGTGGGAAAACAATATAGCCCGGCCATCGAACAGGCCGGGCTGTAAATTCTTTGCAATACTGGAGATTATGCAAGATCAGGGCAATTTTTCGGTACTGTCCTCATCCTTTAAAATAGGGAAATCGTCTCGCGCGAAAACCTTGCTGGGATAGATACCCGCGATCAGGCGGAATGAATACGTTCCCGGCGGAGCTTGCGCAGGAATCCCTTGAATCTCATCCAACTGCACCTGTGAACCCGGCGTCAAACAGAGATGATCCTTCACCAGTACCGGGCCGAATTTTTCACCGCCGGGGAGGTTCATTTCCGCCCACAGCCCGAAATGAACGTCCGTCTTTCCTTCGTTTTCCAGGGTCAGGCTGTACTCGAATGATCCGCCTTTTTCTGGAATCTGGATGGGAGTGGTCTCGGGTTTTAGCGTAATCCCGAAGCCTTCCTCGGCCCGGAATTGTCCCGTGGCTTCACCCGGTTCCACCAGGGATGCTCCCCCGCCTTGCGCAAAATTTGCCAGAGCCAGGATTGCCAGACCGGCCGCCAACAGCAATGAACATGAACCAAGGGCACGCATACTTCCTCCTACAACCGATTTAACATTTATTGTCAAAATATTCAGGAATGTGCGTTTTTAGGATTATCGACTATTTCGTTTTTTCGTTACGATCCTGCCGGCCGTCATCATAATAACCCACCAGGGCGACGATGGATCCCGTTTCGTCCCGCTCGAATTTCAGTCGGAAGTAGTCCAATCCTTCGACCGCAAATAGGTCTTGCGCCATGGGCTGCATTGAATATTTGGGCCGACTTTCCCGCTGATACATCAGCTTTTTGCCTTCGATGAAGATTCGACGCGGTCCGAATGCTCCGGTATATGGCTTGAAATCCTTGGCTGGTAAAGCATAGGGATGGAGTTCGCTTTCCAAACCCGCTTGCGCCCAGGAAAGCACCGCCTTTTTCTGCTCGTCGGATTCTTTCCCCAGCAGGAGCTTGATCGCTTCCAGTTTCGCAGTGGACAAAGCTTTATCCGCCGGTACGGCGATATCCGGGATGACGCCCACACCCTCCCAATTGGTCTTGGTGATGGGGCTTATGGCACGTCCGGAAGGAATCCGTTGGCCAATCTGGAATGATCCAAAGTCGAAAAGAGTATCCTGAACCGTGTGTGCGCCACCGCCGGTAGTGTCACCAATAATCGCGGCGCGTTTCAGGTTTTTCAGATTATAGGTGAAT
>JAGVQJ010000051.1 GCA_020051775.1 Calditrichota bacterium
TATAGTTATTGCGCGCGTCCACCAGCACATTGCCATTGATATTGACATTACCGTTCTCGTCTTTTGGGGATAGACGATAAACTTCAGCCCAATTGCCGATGTCGGTCCAACTGAAATCACCTTTGACAACAGCAACGTTTCGAGCGCGTTCCATCACACCGTAATCTATCGAGATGGCGCGGATGCCGCCGAAAATGTTTGAAATCTGTTCTTCTGTGTCGTGGGCGTCAATATTTTGGTCTCTCGATTTCAGGTTTTGGATTTCACTTAGCGAGGCATAGAGTTCGGGCATGGAGCATTCGATCTCTGACAGGATGCGCTTGACCGACCAGATAAACATCCCGCTGTTCCACAAGAAGTCGCCGCTGGCTAAAAAGCGTTTGGCAGTCTCCAGGTTGGGTTTTTCGGCAAAGGTGACGACGTCGAATACCCCCGTGGATTTGCGGGAGTGGGGGTTGAACTGGATATACCCATAACCCGTTTCAGGATGAGTCGGCTTGATGCCGATGGTCACCAGTGAGTCATCTTCTTTAGCCGTCGCTATGGCTTGCTGCAAGCAAGCTTTAAAGCGATCGGGTTGCGAGATTAGATGATCTGCGGGCATGACTACCATGATGGCGTCAGGATCACGATCTAATAGGGTCATTGCCGCCAAGCCGATGCAGGGGGCGGTATTGCGTCCCATCGGTTCGATGATGAAGTTTTCGCTCGTTAGCTCCGGTAACTGCTGCTGAAGCGCCGGCGCCAATTCACGCGTGGTAACAATCAGGGTATTCTCGAATCCGACCAGCGAGGCAATCCTGGTGATGGTGTCTTGCAGCAGGGTATGATTGCCGAATATATTCAGCATCTGCTTAGGCTTGTGTTTGCGGGAACGGGGCCAGAAACGGCTGCCGATCCCACCAGCCAGAATTACAGCATGGGTCATAATTAGTTTGGAGCGATTAGTGATAGGTTATTGACACTGTGCTTCAAGGTTTCCACTCCAGCTCTACACTCTCCGTTTCCCAGGAGGCGCGCACTCGTAAGGAATCGCGGACAACTTTAAAAGGCTCGGAAAAATGGAACGGTTCCACCAATCCGGGCGACCAGCGCTGATTACCATCGTCATCCTGGTAGAGCGAGAGACGATATACCGCAGCGGGTAAATTTTCCAGGTAATAGCGACCGTCTCCATTGACTGTGGTTTCCCAAATCTCCGTAGTCTGATCCAATTGTTCGGCAGCGAGGCGCAGATTGGGTTCAGCTCCAATCACTTGGCCGGAAATACTTCCCAAAGTCGTTGCATCTACAATGCGGAAATGGACACTGGCAAAGCTGTCGGGAGATACAACTCCGATTATATCCCGTAGAGAATCACCCCAAACAGCAAGCCCGTAACGACGGCCTCCAGTCAGTGGTTGGTCAGGAGTGAATTCAACTAGCGCCGGATGCGAATACTTCCAGGTTCCCTTGACCTCCGCACCGGTGGAATCCGATAGGTGCACTGCGCGAGGTACATCCGTTAAAATTATGGCTTCAGAAAATCCCACCTGGATGTCCGCGTGCGGATCAAATGCCTCAGACCCGGACGCAGGGTAAGTCCAGGAGAGTTTCGGGCCAATGGTATCAACTTGCATCGAAGCGGCCACTTCAGCCACCAGCGAATCCCCCAGGTTATTATAGCGGTCGGACACACTATCCAACCGCACCATATAAACATCACCTTCACGCTGGATTGCCGTCGTCAGTAAAATTGCGGCAGAATCCGCTGGATTCTGATAGGTCCCAATAATTGAAAGACTCTGGCCGGATTCAGTTTGCACCTTGACTCTTGCTCCGGTGACGATTACCGGTTCATCTAAGCTCAGACGTAGCCCTTGCCGGTGCAAGGCCTCGACCCCGATCAAGTGAGGCGGCGTCAAATCCAACTTGTCCAGTTTAAGTTTGAGCTGGGGCGCTGAATCGGCAGAAGCCTGCACCTCCCGTGAAGGAATAGCGATGGATTCTGTTTGGCTCTGCCAAAGCCGGTCGGCGCGATCGTCCGAAACTGCAAAAACTCGATAATGCTGAACCGGCAGATAAGTCAGCCGAAAATGCCCGCGATCATCCGGTTGCGCCGCAAATGGAGCCTTCGTCTTGCTCGGATCTAAGTTCTTCAGAGAGTCCAGGGGATAAGCCCACACCCAGGTGGAAGCCGGTTTATCCACACCGGAAATGTCGCCCTCAATGACAGCCGTATCCAGCGAATCGCCCGTGGAAAAAGCCAACACGAAAGGTTCGCTCATGGGATTGCCCACCAAATCCTTCAGACTCGTGCCGAAGGTGATGACGATGGTGCGGTTGGCGGGTAGCGGAGTGGGGAAGCGAACCTCCAGGCGTTTGTCTTTTACGCGCGTTTCAAATTCACCTTCCAACGTCGGGCTAATAAAGATGGCGCCGGGCACGGATGATCGTAGTGGATATTCATTCAGTTCGATCCAGGGGCGCACGTCAACCGGAAGGTTCACATTGCCCGGTGTCGGATAGGAGGCTCTGACCAGCGGGCCGGATTTATCTTCCGGTCCGCCGGGTGGGTAACCAGGCTTGGCGCAACCCAGCAGCCAAACATTCACCACACAGACACAGAGAACACTGAGAATACCTTTTAGGCTGGTGTGCATCGCGAACGGAAATATTCGATGGTATTTTTAAGTCCCTCGTCCAGGGATATTTTCGGGCTCCAATTCAAATGCTGATGCGCCAATGTTATATCGGGTTTGCGCTGCACCGGATCATCGGCCGGCAAGGGATGATGCAAAATTTTACTACCGGTTGACGGGGTAACTTGTCCCACCAATCCCAGAATGATGCGGGCAAAATCCATGATCGTATGCTCGGTGGGATTACCCAGGTTGACCGGCCCGATAAATCCCTCGCATTCCATCATGCGGATCATCCCCTCGACCAGATCATCCACATAGCAGAAGGATCGGGTTTGGGTGCCTTCTCCGTAGACGGTCAAGGGTTTTCCGGCCAAGGCCTGGACGATGAAATTTGACACCACACGGCCGTCATGAGGCGCCATGCGCGGTCCGTAGGTGTTGAAGATGCGCACGATACGGATATCCACCTTGTTCTGGCGATGGTAGTCCATGAAGAGGGTTTCAGCGGCGCGTTTGCCTTCATCGTAACAGCTTCTAATGCCGATGGGGTTCACGTTCCCCCAGTAAGATTCCTTCTGAGGATGTTCGCGGGGATCGCCATAGACTTCCGAAGTTGAAGCCTGAAGAATGCGCGCCTTGACTCGTTTGGCTAAGCCCAGCATGTTCAGGGCGCCCAGCACTGAAGTTTTTATGGTTTTGACCGGATTGTACTGGTAGTGGATCGGCGAGGCCGGGCAGGCCAGGTTGTAGATGCGATCCACTTCCACCAGTACGGGCTGAATGACGTCATGGCGCATCAGCTCGAAATGGTCGTGCGTCAGGAGATGGCGAATGTTGTCCTTGCTGCCGGTGAAAAAATTGTCCAGACAGATAACCTCATGGCCCTGGTGCAGCAGCCGTTCGCAAAGATGACTGCCGATGAATCCAGCTCCGCCGGTGACGAGAATGCGCATGATTAACCTTTGTGGCCAGGACGGCCAATGGAGAAATAGGTGAAACCCAAATGGGCCATTTTAGCCGGTTCGTAGATATTTCGCCCATCGAAGATGACCGGGTTTTTCAGAGATTTCGCCAACAGCTCGAAGTTAGGTTCGCGGAACTCGTTCCATTCGGTCACGATGAGCAAGGCATCGGCTCCCTGTACGGCTTCGAACTCATCTCGCGCCAAGGTGAGGCGGTCGCCGAAGATGGCGTGGGCTACTTCCATGGCCTGTGGATCGTAAGCTTTGACTTTAGCGCCGGCGGCCAGCAGACCATTGATGATCGTGATGGCCGGCGCCTCCCGCATATCATCAGTGCGCGGTTTGAATGCGAGGCCCCAAATGGCAAAGGTTCGACCTTTGAGATCGGATCCGAAATGCGCCTTGACCTTATCCACCAAAAGCTGCTTTTGGCTTTCATTTACCGCTTCCACGGCGCCTAATATTTTCAGGTTCAGATCGCACTTCTGAGCCGTATGCACTAATGCCTTGATGTCTTTGGGGAAACAGGACCCACCATAACCCACGCCGGGAAACAGAAACTGGTGGCCGATGCGTAAATCCGAACCAACGCCCTGGCGCACCAGGTTGACGTCGGCGCCCACCTTATCACACAAGGCGGCGATCTCGTTCATGAAACTGATTTTGGTAGCCAATAAAGCGTTAGAAGCATACTTGGTCATTTCCGCGGAACGCACGTCCATGGCAATGATGGGGTGACCGGTGCGCACGAACGGACTGTACACGTCTTTCATCAAGGCTTCCACGCGAGGATTATCCACGCCGATCACCACGCGATCCGGGCGCAGGAAATCATCAATGGCGGCGCCTTCCTTCAGAAATTCCGGATTGGACACGACATCGAATGGGTGCTTGGTCTCTTTAGCGACCGCCTCGCGCACCAGGTCGGCAGTGCCTACCGGGACAGTGCTTTTGTCCACAATGACTTTGTAACCGTTCATAGCTTTTCCGATAGCCGAGGCTACAGCCAGAACATGACGTAAATCGCTCGAACCGTCTTCACCCGGCGGCGTCCCTACCGCAATAAAATTAATTAGAGAGGCCTTGACCGACTTTTCCAGGTCAGTAGTGAAAAACAGCCGCCCTTTGGCCACGTTGCGCTCCACCAGTTCCTTTAAGCCGGGCTCGTATATGGGAATTTCCCCTTTATTCAGGGTTTTGATTTTGCGCTCATCCGAATCCACACATATAACATCATTGCCGGTTTCAGCAAAGCAGGTTCCGGCGACCAACCCAACATACCCTGTTCCGACGATGCAGATTTTCATTTTTATCCAATGAGTTAAAACTATGTTGACACATTCTCCCGCACCAGCTCGTTGGCCAGATGCAGGGACTCAAAAGTGCCGGCATCCGTCCACCAGCCTTTGAAAACGTCATACGCCAGCATTTCGCGTTCGATATAAGCGTTGTTGACGTCGGTAATTTCCATTTCGCCGCGTGCCGAAGGTTTCAGATTGCGAATGATCTCGAACACGCGGGAATCATACATATAAATGCCTGTCACCGCCAGATTGCTCTGCGGTTGCGTAGGTTTTTCCTCAATGCGAATGACGCGGTCGCCGTCTAACTGCGCTACTCCGAAGCGTTCCGGGTCGGGTACTTCCTTCAGGATAATGCGCGCCCCATGCTTCTGCACGGCGAA
>JAGVQJ010000157.1 GCA_020051775.1 Calditrichota bacterium
TCGGAGCGGCGAGACTGACGCCTGGAACGTTTTCCGCTTTTCCATCGTCTATTTATTGGGGCTGTTTGCGGCGTTGATTGTGGATAGCCTTTAATCCGCTCTAATGAGCTGCGAACCAGACTTGCTGAGGCCACTGATGCGACTCATCACTTTTCTCATCATAGCGACCGCTTTATTTTTTGCGGGCTGTCAAGAACAAGTTGAAGAACCCTTAGCCGGGCACTTGACCATCAGCATCTACAATTCCGGAGCGAATCCTTATGATTCCGTATTTGCCTCCGCGGCTTTGGATGGCAACGTTTTCTGGCAGAACCGGCTGACCTTGACGAACAACTATTATCAAGCGATTTTGGATCTGACGCCGGGTGACGGCTACTCGGTGCAGGGGTGGGCCTACATTGACGGCTTGCGCTGCTACGCGGGAGCTTCACCGGCGTTCAGCTTGGAACTCGATCAACAGAAGTACCTGCCCATCAACATGCTGGCGCAACTACCGACCGCGCCTTGGAACTTGCAGGTCGTGGACAGCACTTCCACGACCATGACCATCGCCTGGTTCGATACCAGCACTTTAATTACCGGATACTCCATCGAACGCGGTTGGCTCAGCCGGGATTCCTTGCATGTTGTAGCCACGGTGGATGATACCGCCAGTTGGTATTACAATACCGGATTAGTCCCCAATTCCTGGTACTACTACCGCATTCGCTCCTTTAATCCGGCAGGATTTTCGTCCTATTCCAACGTGGATTCGGCGCGAACGAAACTGTGACGGCCACTATTTTTGCGAATGCGAAACCATCCCGGCTGGAATCTCTGTCTTGGGCAACCCCGGACCTTCGATACTCGCTGACAGTGTTTTCCCACCGCGCCCTTGGAACATGAGCACGGTTATCGGATGCCAACCCACCCCCAGTGCTATCTCGCCACTCTCCTCCCACTCGCCGTGAATTCCATCATTATTGACCACCAGCTTCTCGCCGATATAGAGTGCGCTGCCGTCGTCAGAGGTCGTGGCGAAGCGGTACATCCCGTCCGTCGGTACATTGACCCATCCGGTCAACTTCAGCGCGTAGAATTCTTTACGAGCAAATGCGGGGATGCTGAATGATTCGACTTTCTCTTCGCGGATTGGATTTAAAGTACTGAAGTCGGGTAGGGCTTCCAGGGTGGAGTCTGTCTCGAAATAAGAGCAAATCAATCCCGGCGCGGAGGCTTGAATTTCTACCGCCGGAATGGGGACGTGGCGAAAGACCTGTGAAGTAGCTACGTAACTGTCGTCCATTCCTTCCTTGAAGGCGCGAGTTTTGACCGTCGTCGTTTTGGTCAGAGAGAACCTTCCGGCGTAGAGCGGTGAACGGAGAGTGGGATCAGTGCCGTCTACGGAGAATCGAACTTCGGCTCCGGGAATGGGGCTGGTGATCTCCACGATTGTGCTGTCAATGAAATTGCTCCGGCTGACAAGATGGTTCGTTAAGGTGGCGTTGAATTCGTCGTACAACGGCTGCGCCGGACGAACCGCCTGCACTTCGGTTTTCACCAGCGTCGCTGCCAGAATGCGAAGTTTTAGATCGTTCGGCAAAGTCAACGATTTGGTATTCTTAGGCACGTCCAACCTGATCAAGTAGAAATTGGCGTAACGGTAAGCGATATTCTCTCCGGAGGCGTTGTGCGTATGTGTAGCAGTCCAACCCAACGGCGTATGGGTGGCGAAAGCCGGTGTGATGCCGGCAAGATCTGCCACCAGGCTGTCGCCTATCAAACGGCTGTTCCACTGACCGATCCATTCGCCGCCATCGGGGATCCAGGCTTCCTGCCGCTTACCACCGATTTTGAAGACGCCTTGGGCAGGTTGTCCGCCGGTCGCGCAGATCAGCAGATCGAGTCTGTTGAATTCGCCATAAGGTAGAAGGATTTTTTGACCATCACAGCGAACCAGGTTGACTTGTCCTTCCCTTTTGGGGCCGGTGATGAAAGTGGCGCCTCGCACGGTCAGGGTGTCGGGCAGCAACTCGCCGGGGATGCCGATACCCTCGCCGTTATAATCGCCTCCGTTGGCTTCGCCATCAGAGCTGAAACCATCGAGGTTGTAAGGGAGCCGCAGTGGTGTGGAAAATGGAGCAGAGGCCATCTTCTCAAGGGAAGCCAACTTCACAGAAAAGGTGCGAGTTTGGTAAGGGGCAAACGAAGTGACCAATGCACCGCTGTCAATCTGGGCTGATCCAATGGGTTCTTCCGCGCCGTCCAATTCCTGAGCAGAGAGGGCAGGCTGACTGAACCAGAGGCGCGCTGTGGGGATTTCCGTTTCATTTAATTCCTGCAATCTTATGACGATTTCATTTGAATTTTCAGCCTCCCTGATCGCTTTAATACTTATTAGGTTAAGCCCATCATCAGTGAATATTGCCGGTCGAATCATCCCATCCGTGGATCTATCAGGATATTCAACACGCATTTTTTCAACGAAGCTCATACTGCTGCCGAATGAGCCATTATGGTTTTTAATCTGAAACGCTAATAACGGCTGATTCAGGCTTGCCGCCTGATTGCTGATCGCGCCGCGTACGAAGTTATAATGGGGATAAATCGCATAGGTGAACTGGTGCCTTCCCAGATCCTGTGATTTTTGATCCCCCACCCACTCCCAGCCCGGGCTGATACCGGGTGTGTGGATCAGCGACAGCCGCAGGGTGTTCTTGTCCGGGTGATCCCAGCCGTACTTGCAGTCGTTCAGAACGGTTACGCCGTACCTGTCGTCGGTCAAAGTAAGATCCGCCCACTGCTGCGCAGGGACTTCGTACTTGTTCCCGTTATTCATGCCCCGCTTGATGGTCCCCAGCCCCAGGTCATAGGTGACGCTGTCGTTGCTGCTGGTCAGAGGGAAAGCGGCCTTCAGCAGGGTGGCCTGCTCGCGCCAATCCACCTCATTGACGATTTCCACCCGTTTACCGGCCGCAGCCAGACGGATGATCTGCGTGAAGGTGGAATTCCCGGCGCGGCGGATTACCCGCAGGGCCACACGCGCCGGGCCGTTTTCGATAATTTCGATTTGCGCCGGACCGCCTACGACGGCGCGCGGCGCTTCCCAAACAGTCGTGGAATCAATTTCCCAGGCCGGCCAGCGCTTGGGAGTATCGTCCAAAAGCTGCAATTGGATAGGGGCCGATAATAGTTCATAGTTTGCCTGTTTGTCAAAGATGGAAAGA
>JAGVQJ010000119.1 GCA_020051775.1 Calditrichota bacterium
CCGCTAAATCAATTACTTACAAAAGAATTGTTTCAACTTGATACCTGCACTGATCCTAACCAATTGTGTTTATTCGACTAGGAACCGGACAGTAGTGATTCATAATTCATAATTTATTTTACCCCTCCCACCCCTTTCTCCATCCACCGCTTCCCCAAAATCAGCGCCACGGGCGTGGCGCAGGCGATCAGCGCGTAGATCAGCCAAAGCGTGGAAGTGTCCTGATGACCGGCCATAGGGATGGGCGGGATGAACTTTTCCAGCAGCAGCCCCGAATACAGCCCCGTCGTGAACTTGGCCAGGAACCAGGGGATGCCCGCCATGCCCATGTAGGCTCCGACTTTGCCCGGCGGAGCCAGCCGCGCCACATATTCATAGAAACGCGACGACCAGACCGCCTCGCCGAAGCTGAACACCAGGCAGTAGATCAGCAGGCGCGCCAGCCCCGGCCCCGGCACTAGAATAAAGGTGATGGCCGCGGAAATGGTCGTGCCGATGATCATCATGTTCAAGACTTTGGCCTTGCGCGTCAGCGCCGAAATCAGCGGTACGAAGATGACGATGATGAAGGGATTGATGCCCTGAATCCACTCGTAGCGAGATCCCACTTCTGTCGAATAAGAACGCATGGTGTAGTCGGGGATGGTCAGCCACTGATGAGCGAACAGGGTTTGCACCGGTAGCAAACTGAAGATGAAGAAGGCGAAACGCGCGTCAAAAAGCGGCAGTTCTTTTATTTTGCGCCAGTTGCTCTTGCCGGCGTCGGACTTTTTCTGCGCCTCCGTTTTTTCGACGGCGCCGATGCGGTCGCGCGCTTCCACTTTGCGGGTGAACAGCGAGGTTTGGAGCAGCAGGATGATGACGGTGACTCCGGCGCAGAACCAGAACACTCCCGAAATTCCCGTGCCCAGACCATCAATTTTCAAGCCGCCGATATGCAGGAAAGAAGTATCGGTGCGAATGAAAGGCGAGACCAGGTTTTCCGCCACGATCCCCAGGTTCATGATGGCATAGACCAGACTGAAAGTGACCGCCGCGGTGCGAGGGTCGGTGTACTCTTTGGCTCCAGCGTAAAGCGTTGGCTGAATGATGCCCGATCCCATCGCCATCAGCGCCAACGACAGCCAGGCGAATCCGTGCGCTCCGACGCCCCCCATCCCCGGAGCCAGCACCAACAGCAATCTCCCGCCCAGCAGAATCACCAGCGCCAGCCGCAACGCCCGGCGCACCCCCAAGCGATCCGAGACGAAGCCCATCCCCAGCATGAACAGCGTCACGGCTCCGGTGAAGAACGACACCGCCCGCCCCGCCCAGGCGTCGGACATGCCGATGTTCTGGCCCAGGAACAGCGTCAGCAGAGTCAGGATGCCGAAATAGGCCACCCCATCCCCAAAGTTGACCATATTCACCAGCCAGAAGCCTTTGGAGGCTTTCAGCAGCAGCCGGAAGGTTTCGCGCAGGCTGATATCTTCTTTTTTCTCTTCGTTTGCGGAGTCTGCCATAATTATTCCCATGTATTGTGTAGCGATTAAAATACCAATATTCAGAATCAAATGCAAGAGAGGAAATAAATGAATGACAAAACCAATCCAAATACCCTGCGCTGGTGGATCGCCGATCCCAACACCGGTTATCCCTCCGTGCGCAAGATCGCCGGTTACGCCTGCATTCTCATCTTGCTGGAAGTCACTCAGGCAGCCATATTCGGTTTGCATCTTGACACCGGCGTGCTCATTTCGCTGTTGTCCGCCGCCACGGCGGGCTGTGGGATTTACGCCGCGACTTCGCCGTCCAAACAAATCAATGGGAATGGGAATGGGAACGGGAAAACGTAAAATCAACACTCTGATCATCCATTGTTCCGCCTCGGAATTCGGCAGCGTGGAAATGATTCGCCAATGGCATCGTCAGCGCGGATTCAAGGAGATCGGTTATCACTACGTCATTTTGAACGCCTACCCGGATGGTGATCATTGGCAGAAAAAACGTCTCTGCCCAGATCTCGAGGGCAAGATCGAACCCGGTCGTCCCCTGGAAAAAATCGGCGCTCATACGAAAGGCCATAACCACGATTCGGTGGGAGTGTGTTTGGTCGGTGATCGAGTTTTTACCAGCCGTCAACTCGAAGCGCTACGAGAGATTCATCGTGAAATGTTGAAGATCAATCCCCGCCTGCGCGTTCTCGGGCACTATGAGGTTGATCCGAATAAAACCTGCCCAAATCTGGGTATGGAGTGGGTTAGGAAGTATTTATCCGCAGACCATGAACCATAAACCAAAACCGAAAAGCAGCCCCGTTTACGGGGCTTGCCATAGGTGTAGCCTATTGCTTTAGCGGTGGGCTAAGGAGGACTGATGAAAACTACAATCATTCTCTGGCTGCTGCTGGTGATCATCCTGGCGGGAATCGCACTGGTTATCGTTTACGATTTACGGGAAAGCCCGGAAGATGCACCCCTTCATTCCGGCGCTATTTCCTTCGATTACCAATGGCTCCCTGATGATGCCAGTGTGACGCGGACGATCGTGAATCCGAAAGCCGTCGTCAAGACCGGGGATAAAATTTTGCGCGACTACGAAATCACCGCGCAAAATGAGGCGTTTACCGTTCGCTTATCGGTTCGGGGGGTTCAAGTGGATAGCGTTCGCATTCTGGAGGCGCGCTTTCACGGACAGACGCAGGTGACCGTCTGGCGCGACCACATCGTGACCACCCCGCAGACGTCGGGACTGACAACAGCGTACTCACCCAAAATGGATATTCATGTTCCGAAGGAGAAATGGATCGAGGCTGAGATTCTGATAGGGGCGAAAGTTCTCCCTCCCTATTCGCCCCTCATAGCTGTTGGCGTGAGTCTCAGACGCCTGCCTTTGGTCGGCAAGTTGCCTCCCGTGACGGTCGGAGGTGGGTGGTTCGGCACTTCGCCGGGAGTGTATGTGTGCCTGCGACTGTAAATGCAATGGGACTGTCCTGTAAAAAGTGTGGGGCGTTCAATTGAACGCCCCACTACCAATCTCTATTTCATGCCTGCTATCCCTTATTTTAACAACACCAACTTCTGCACGGCACTGAACACCCCCGCTTCCAATTTCGCCAAATAAATCCCCGACGCCAATCCTGATGCATCAAAAGTGATTTGGTGCCTCCCCGCCGGTAGGAGCGTATAATTATACGCCCTTACACAGCGCCCCTGAATATCAAACACCTCCAAGTGCACGTAACCCGCCACTGGAAGCTCGAAGCGCAGAATGGTCGTGGCATTAAACGGATTCGGTTGACAAGAAAATAATGTAAAACGGCGAGGTGAAACCTGTGGGCTTTCTGGTTCAGAGGCTGATACTGTGCCGTCCACTTTGAGGAGGTAAGCGTCGAAATAGGCCGGGGTGGTGAAGGAGGCGGTTTCCCCGGCCAGGTAATAATGGCCGTCGCCGGAAGAACACAAGCTTAAAGCTTTATCCTCTTCTGCTCCACCATGAGTTCGCGACCAAAGGAGATTTCCATCCGGGTCTACCTTTATCAGGTACACATCGCCGTTATAATCTCCAAAGGAACCCGTCATGCCCGCCAGGAGGAAATTCCCGTCATTGGACGGAACGATCGCCCAGGCTTCATCAACAAGAGATCCGCCATAGGTTCGGGTCCAGAGGGTATCGCCGGAATCGCTCACCTTGATCAGGTACATATCCCAGCTCCCGGCGCCGAAAGAGGCCGTATATCCGGCAACCATATACCCGCCATCTCCAGCAGGACAAACTGAGGTGGCCACATCAGACTGGGGGCCGCCGAACAATAATGTCCAGAGCGTGTCGCCGCTATCATTCGTTCTGAACGCGAAAACGTCGTAATTATTAGTGCCAAACCGTTCGGTGCTGCCAACGCCTAAAAAGCCGCCGTCAGCAGTGGAAATCACGCTGTAGGCGCATTCATGTTCTTCCCCGTAATATTCCGACCACAATCCCAATCCACCAGAATTGACTTCGAGAAGGTAAGCCCCACCTGGAGGCGAGAAGTTCTCCCCCGCCATCAAAAAGATGTCATTGCCAGCCGGAATGATGCTGAAAGCACTTTCAACATAGTTGTATTGACCGTAATGCTGATACCACACAAGATTTCCTAAACTGCTGATTTTTCTAAGTTCGATATCACTAGTCGGTCCGCCGGATCCGGCCAGCAGATAGCCGCCGTCGCCCGCCAGGCAGAGGGCATAGGCAGTTTCATCGAAATCTTGAGTGCCATATTCACTTGTCCAGAGGGTATCGCCTGTTGCGGTCATGCGTAGGGCATACATATTCCATGCTCCGGAGGCACTATGCGCCATGTATCCGGCCGCTACACAACCTCCGTCGCCAGAGGGACAAACCGCATAAGCCGCCTGGTGATAAGATCCGCCGTAGTGCCGCGTCCAGAGGGTGTCGCCTTCGGCGGCGTCTGTTGTGTCAATGGTGAATAATAATGCTAAAGCGAGAATCAGAAATTTGAAGTTTGGAGTTTTCATGGTATTCTCCGAGGTTTTCTTTATCTATTCAATATACAATTGAATCTCCTTAAAATCAAGAGGATTGACTCTGGGAATTGCGATAAGACCGTAAACAGGAGTACTGGTTGCGCGTAAAACCATAAGGGCGCATGTCCTGCGCCCCTACCTAAAGCCGAATTCCGATTATCGCATCCTATTTCAACAGCACCAGCTTCTGCACCGCGCTGAAACTCCCCGTTTCCAATCTCGCCAGGTAAATCCCAGTCGCCAGATTCGATCCATCGAATGTCACCTGATGCTCCCCAGCATCTCGCCAACCCTCAACGAGTGACGCGACCGACCTCCCGGCTGTATCGTAGACCTTCAAGCTGACCTGACTCGCAACTCGCAACTCGAAACTAAGAACTGTGCTTGCGTTGAAAGGGTTGGGACGAAGGGGATACAGGGCAAAGCTCCCTGGCGAAACCTGCGGACTTTCGATTTCTGCGTCTAACACCGTGCCATCCACTTTGATAATGTAAGCGTCGAAATAGGCGGGGGTGGTGAAGGAGGCGGTTTTCCCGGCGAGATAGTAGTGGCCATCACCGGAAGCGCATAGGGCTTCGGCTTTATCTTCATCGGCTCCGCCATAAGTTCGGGACCAGAGCAGGTTGCCGGCAGGATCCACTTTTACCAGATAAAAGTCAGCATTTCCGGCGCCGTAAGAACCCGTGTGCCCGGCCAGCAGAAAATTGCCATCATTGGCGGGAATGATGTCCCAGGCTTGATCGAACGAGGGGCCACCCAATGTTCTCGTCCAGAGCGTATCCCCATCAGCATCAACCTTAATCAGGTACATATCCCAACTCCCGGCGCCAAAGGAGCTGGTGTATCCTGCGACCAGAAATCCGCCATCTCCAGCGGGACAAACTGAGGTGGCGAAATCATCTATTGCTCCTCCTATAGCGTGCTCCCACAAGGGGTCCCCGGCGGCATTGACTTTGAAAACGTAAGCATCGCTGCCCTCTGTCCAGGTATCCAGATAACCGGCCGCGACATAACCGCCATCACCAGCCGGGACAATGTCATAAACGATGCCGCTCGAATTTCCGTAATTCCACCACCACGCTTCATAACCGCTGGCGCTCACACAGATCAGGTACAGTTCCCCGCCCGCATAAGAGCCGGATTTCCCCGCCATCAAGAAGCCTGCGCCTCCATAATAGGCCGGGCAGATGGCATAGGCAACCTCATACATAGACCCGCCGTAAGCTGTCGTCCACTGAAGTTGCCCGGCGCCGTCAATTTTCCGCAATTCTATATCAGACCAGGGGCCGTAGGCATTGGTATATCCGGCCAGCATGTACCCGCCATCACCGGAGGGGCAGAGGGTGTGCGCCTCCTCGTGAAAGTCGTCAGTGCCGTATTCGCGCGTCCAGACGGTATCGCCGTTTGCCGCCATCCTGATGGCATACATGTTCCAGGGAGTAGCGTATTCGTGCGATATGTAACCGGCCATTACGCAGCCTCCGTCTCCGCTAGGACTAACGTCATAGGCGACCTGGTTGAAATCGCCGCCATAGTGCCGCGTCCAAAGCGTGTCGCCTTCGGCGGCGCGAACGGATCCTGCTCCCAGCGTAAAAAGAATAACAATGGACAGAATTATGGCGCGCATTATGATCTCCACTGTAAATTTACGGTTGACAACCAATCATTAGTCATTAAATATTAATAATTTATAATTCATCATTTATAATTTGCTGATACCACTCCCCCCTCCGATCCTCAAATAAATCGTTCCGTCCCGTGATCATCTTGTCGCGGGCTTTGGCGGGATCAATTTCGGTGACAAACAGGATCTCCTCTTCCACCCCCGCGCGGTGCAGCAGTTCAGCCCTGGGTGCAACAATCTGACTCTGGCCGGTAAATTTCAAGCCTTTCTCTTCGCCGGTACGGTTGGCGGTCACGGCGAAGACAGCGTTTTCCAAGGCGCGGGTCAGCATGGACTGCTGGCAGTAATTCAGCACCAGGTTGGAAGGGTGGCAGATAATCTCCGCGCCCTGCAGCGCCAGCACCCGGCAGGTTTCGGGGAAGATCCAGTCGAAGCAGACCATCATGCCGATTTTCACGCCCGCCACAGAATTGACGCGCAGGGGTAAATCGCCGGGATCAAAGTAGAGCTTCTCCCGGTCGAACAGATGTAGCTTGCGATAGACGTCCACAATCCCTGACGGTCCCAGCAACAGAGAGCTGTTGTAAATCTTGTCGCTGTATTTTTCCGCGAACCCGGTCACGAGATGAAAGCCTTGGCGGCGGCATAAATCCACCAGCGCCTCGACGGTGGGTGATGATTTTGGATCTTCCGCCAGTCCCGCCAACTCTGCCCGATCAGCGAAGAGATAGCCGGTAAATGGCAACTCTGGCAGGACGATCAGGTCGGCCTGAGCCCCCTGCAAGGCGGCGAGGATCTTGTCGAGGTTATCTGGAACCTCCCCAAAGCAAGGCGAGAATTGGTAGAATCCGATTTTCATTTTATGAGCACCATTTTCTGCACCGTCGTGAACTCACCCGCCTCCAACTTCGCCAGGTAAATCCCCGAAGCTAATTCCGATCCACCTGCCCCTGC
>JAGVQJ010000058.1 GCA_020051775.1 Calditrichota bacterium
ATGAGTCTGGTTCCCTATTACTTGCTGAACGGGCGCACAGGTTTCCGCATGGGGCACCAGCAGGTTACCGACGGGATGGTCTTCGACGGCCTGTGGGATGTATACAATAACTTCCACATGGGCAGCGCCGCGGAATTGTGCGCTCGCGAATGCCAGATCAGTCGCGAAGACCAGGACAAATATGCTGGTGAATCCTATCGCCGCGCTATGGCCGCGATCAAAGGCGGCAAGTTCGTCGCTGAGATTTCTCCGGTTCTGATAACCGGCAAGAAAGGCGACGTGACCACGATCTCAGAAGATGAGGAACCCGGCAAGGGCAATCCCGACAAATTCCCGAGCTTGAAGCCAGCCTTCCAGAAGGACGGCACGGTTACGGCAGCCAACGCTTCTTCTATCAACGACGGCGCCGCCGCTGTGGTGGTCATGGCCGCTGAAAAAGCAAAAGAATTAGGTCTTAAGCCTCTGGCGAAAATTGTTGCTCAGGCCACCGCCAGTAAAGACCCGGAATGGTTCACGACGGCTCCTGCCGACGCCATTCGCAAAGTGCTGGCGAAGATCAATCTAACCCCCAAAGACATTGACCTGTACGAACTCAATGAAGCATTCTCGGTCGTGTCTCTAATCAACAACCGTCTCCTGGAACTGGACCCGGCCAAGGTGAACGTCAACGGCGGTGCGGTCGCCTTAGGCCACCCCATTGGAGCCTCCGGCACGCGCATTCTGGTGACGTTGCTTTATGCCATGCAGGATCGCAACGCCAAGCGCGGTTTGGCGTCTCTGTGCATCGGTGGCGGTGAAGCCGTGGCGTTGGTGGTGGAAAGATAATAAAGATCATACCCATAGATTTCGTAGCCGGGGTCGTCCTCGACCCCAACGGTACCCAACCCAAATTGATGTAACTCCTAACTGGAGACCGCTATGCCAGAGATTAAAAAAATAACCGTCATCGGCGCCGGTACGATGGGCAACGGGATTGCCCACGTTGCCGCGCAAGCCGGTTTCGACGTTCAGCTTGTGGACGTCAAACAGGAATACCTGGATCGCGCCAAAGGGACGATCGAGAAGAACATGACGCGGCAGGTTGAGAAACGGAACATCCCCGAATACCGCATGACCGATGCCCTAAAGCGTATCGTATATACCACAGACATGGTTAAAGCCATTTCCGAGGCCGACCTGATCGTGGAAGCCGTCAATGAAGATCCGGACCTGAAATTCAAAATCTTCAAGGAGATGGATAAAAACGCCAAGAAAGACGCCATCCTGGCCAGTAATACCTCTTCCATTTCCGTCACCAAAATGGCCGAAGCTACCAAGCGTCCCGACAGGGTCATCGGCATGCACTTTATGAATCCTGTGCCTATGATGCAGTTGGTGGAAATCGTCACGGCCCAGCAGACTTCGGACGAAACCTGTAAGGTGATCGAGCAACTCGCCCGCAAGATGGGCAAGACGCCGGCCATGTCCAAAGATTCTCCCGGCTTTATTTCCAACCGCATCCTCATGCCCATGATCAACGAAGCTATCTTGACTTTGAGCGAAGGGGTCGGAACAAAAGAGGCCATTGACACCGTCATGAAACTGGGAATGGGCCACCCCATGGGTCCGTTGACTTTGGCTGATTTGATCGGTTTGGATGTCTGCTTGTCCATCATGAACGTGCTCTTTGAAGGTTTTAAAAATGAGAAGTACAAGCCGGCTCCGCTGTTGGTGCAGATGGTCAAGGAAGGCCGCTTGGGCCGCAAAAATGGCAAGGGCTTCTACGATTACAAATAAATTTTAGATGTTACAATCATAGATACCGTAGCCGGGGTCGCCCTCGACCCCGACTGGGATGAAATCTTCTAACTGGTAACTCGCAACTATCATGGACCTGAAATTCACTGAAGAACACGACCTCATCCGCAAGACGGCGCGTGACTTTGCTCGAGAAGAATTAGCGTCGGGTGCAGCGGATCGCGATAAAAATGCCGTCTACCCCATAGAATACATCAAAAAACTCGGGGAGCTCGGCTTCTGTGGTATGTTCGTTCCGGAAAAGTATGGCGGGGCCGGGTTGGATTCCATCAGCTATTGCATTGCTCTTGAAGAGCTTTCCAAGGTGGACGCCTCGGTCGGAGTCATCATCTCGGTGACGAATTCACTGGCCGGTTATCCCATTCTTACGTTTGGCACCGAGGAACAGAAGCATAAGTACCTTAAACCGTTGGCGCAAGGCAAGACTCTGGGAGCCTTTTGTCTCACCGAACCCGGCGCCGGATCGGATGCTGCCGCTCAAACGACAACCGCCGTACGGGATGGCGATTATTACGTTGTCAACGGCGCCAAGCATTTTGTCACTTCCGGCAGTCATGCCGACACCTTTATTGTCACTGTCATGACGGATCGCAGCAAAGGCGTCAAAGGTTCTTCCTCGCTAATTATAGAGAAGGGATTCCCGGGATTGAAGGTGCAGCCGCCGGAACACAAGCTGGGCATCCGTTCAAGCGATACTCACGCCCTGGTTTTTGATGGCGTTCGTGTGCCGGTGGCTAATCGCCTGGGCAATGAAGGCGATGGGTTAAAGGTCGCGCTGTCGGCTTTGGATTCCGGTCGCATGGGCATCGCAGGGCAAGCTCTGGGGATTGCCCAAGCTGCGTTGGAAGCCTCGCTGTTGTACGCTCATCAGCGCAAGCAATTCGGCCAGTTTCTCAAGGATTTTCAGGCCACGCAATTCAAGTTTGCCGACATGGAAACCCGCATCCAAGCCGCGCGGTTATTGCTTTATCATTCGGCGCTGAAAAAAGATAGCGGCCAACGTTACACCAAGGAAGGCGCCATGGCCAAACTGTTCTGTTCCGAAACTGCCATGTGGGCCGCCAATCACGCGGTGCAGATCTATGGCGGGTACGGCTTCACCACCGAGTATCCCGTCGAACGCTATATGCGCGACGCCAAGATCACGGAAATTTACGAAGGCACCTCCGAGATACAGCGCATTGTCATCGCTGCCAATCTACTCTCGGAATGGGCTAAAGCGCATGGGTAGGGACAATGTCCCTCGCTACGCAGACTGCTTCGCGAGTTTGCGCGGATTTAAAGTTCTGTCAGGTCTTGCCGCAGCGGAGCTTGCTCCGGTGAGACCTGACAGGTGGTAATATATATATTTCATAATTTGAAACTTGCTCAGAACACATTTTTGTATGTTTATATGCGACTTGAGACGAATAAACATCTTTACGATATATTAGACGCCATTGATGAGATCCAGGCGTACGTGCGAGGTGAGTCGTTGATTTCTTTTCTCGCGCAGAGCATGATTCAGTCTGCGGTGATGTTGAAATTCCTGATTGCCGGAGAAGCATTGAATCGCCTGCAAAGATCCGATACGGAGACTTTTTCGCAAATTACCGAGGCCCGGAGTATGATGGATTTCCGAAATATTATCCTTCATGACTACGATACGGTTGAACCAACAATTTTATGGGACGCTATTAATGCCCGCCTTCCCACCATGAAAACAGAAGTCGAGAAGTTAATATCAGCTTCTCGTTAATCTATAATTCCGTTGGGGTTTAGCTGAAAGCAAACACTCTGGAGGATTAATGAACCCGCAAGACGAAAAAGGCAAGATCTGGTTCAGTGGCAAATTCGTGGATTGGAAGGATGCCAATATCCACGTCATGTCTCATGTCATACATTATGGTTCGGCGGTTTTTGAAGGCCTGCGCTGCTACGATACGGCCAACGGGCCGGCCACTTTCCGCCTGATGGATCACGTAAAGCGCCTGTTCGATTCCGCCAAAATCTACCGCATGCAAATTCCCTTCTCCGAACAGGAAGTCTTCGAGGCCTGCCAGGAGACGGTACGTATAAATAACTTGAAGTCAGCCTATCTGCGACCCATCGCCTTTCGCGGCTATAAAACCCTTGGTGTGGACCCCACGGGCATCCCCATCGAGGTGGTTGTCGGCGCATTAAGCTGGGGCAAATACCTGGGCGACGAAGCCATCAATGATGGCGTGGACGTGCGAGTGTCCTCCTGGACGCGCATTGCACCGAACACTTTTCCGGCTATGGCCAAGTGCGGCGCCAACTACATGAATTCGCAGTTGATCAAGATGGAAGCCATGTGCGACGGTTATGTCGAGGGTATCGCCTTGGATGCCAACGGCTACGTCAGCGAGGGGTCGGGCGAAAATATCTTCATCATTTGGCGCGGTAAAATTATCACTCCGCCCTTGGGTGCTTCGGTGTTGCCCGGCATTACACGTGATTCGGTTATCCGTATTGCGCGGGATATGAAGTACGAAGTCTGCGAACAATTAATTCCTCGGGAGTTGCTGTACATCGCAGATGAAGTGTTTTTCACCGGTTCGGCGGCGGAAGTCAGTCCCATCCGCACCATTGACCGCATCCCTGTAGGCAGCGGCACCCGCGGCCCCGTTACCGAAAAGATCCAACGCCGCTTTTTCGATATTATCGAAGGCAAAGTCAAGGATCCCTACGGATGGCTGTCTTACGTGTATAATAAATAAGAAATATCCCAGCGTGCCGCCGGTTCTGGATAATCGGCGGCATACCCTTGCACTGTAAGCCTTAGGATTGGATGCTGAAAGCGGTGTTATGAACAATAGAAGAGAAGCCCGTGAATGGGTGCTTAAAGTTCTTTATGCCTTTGAACTTTCCGGCAATCCCTTGGACATGGTGCTAAAGCAGGTTCTGCCGGAAGATTCAGCGGGTAAATACCAACAGTTCACCGTGGAGCTATCCAAAAGCACAGTGGATCATCAAATTAAGATTGATATCTTGATACGGGAGCACGTAGAAAAATGGGAATTGGATCGCATCGCCGTACTGGATCGTTTGATTCTGCGCCAGGCTATATGTGAGATTCTGTTTTTCCCGGATATTCCTCCTAAGGTCACCATTAATGAGGCCATCGAAATCGCCAAGAAATATTCCACGGAAAAAAGCGATAAGTTCATCAATGGAGTTTTGGATGCCGTCATTCATCGCCAGGTAGTCGGAGATCACCCTATCTCAAACACCGGTAATGGATGACCATGTAAATTGATGAGGTCATTCCTTGAAAGTAGCCATTATATCGGATATACACGGTAATTTAGAGGCGTTGAATACCGCGCTGGAGTCGTTGGGAAAGCGTGGGGCGTTGCGCATTTACTGTCTGGGGGATGTATTGGGTTACGGCGCTAATCCGCTTGAATGTCTGGAATTGGTGAAAACCCGCGCCGAGGTTACTCTGCTGGGCAACCATGATGCCGCCGTTGCAGGATTGGAGGATCTGGCCAATTTTAACGATTTTGCTCAGGCTGCGGTGATCTGGACCCAAAATGTCCTATCTGCTTCTCACCAGGATTTCTTGGCTTCGTTGCCGATGGAATCCAAAATTAGCGAGATCCATCTCGTGCACGCGGCCCCCAGGAATCCGAAAGATTGGACCTATATTTTTTCAGATTATGAAGCCCAGTCACAATTCACCGCCATAGAAGGGCAGATCTGTTTCGTCGGCCATTCGCACGTTCCCGGCGAATATTTCGAGCGCATCCCCGAGCGCTGTGGGAAGCGCCTGGTCAACGTAGGCAGCGTGGGCCAACCCCGAGACCGCGACCCGCGACTATGCTACGTGATATATGATACCGATTCCGGTCAGGTGCAATTCGTCCGCGAAGAATATGACATCGAAACCGCAGCCGGTAAGATCCGTCGCGCTGGTCTGCCGGAATTTCTGGCCGATCGGTTGTTTTGGGGATGGTAACCTATTCGCACGACTGTAACGAGGAAGAAATTCAGCAACTTTTAAACCCCGAGTGCGTTTAAATAGGGGAATTTCAGTGAGATTTATCCAGAACACCGGCAATGCTCTTTTCTCTGGAATATTTCGCCGTTCGGGCTGCTGAAGGCAGCCTTTTTCGCTAAAAAGAAGGCGGAAACCAGGAGTCAAAAATGAATTTGAGAGTCGTCATTTAGGAATCTGAAGAAGGTGGATGCTGGGCTGAAGTTCCAGCCCTCCCTGAGTGCGCCACACAAGGTGAGTCCTTTGACGAGTTGGTAGTGAATCTCTTCGAAGCCGTTGAAGGCTGTCCCGCCATAGATTTGAAGAAGCTAAAACTTAAAAAAGAGACAGAGTACTGGAGATCGCCGTGTGAAAGCTGTATCAGGAAAAGACTTTGCTCGAATTCTGGAAAAGCATGGCTGGAAACTTAGGCGTATCCGCAGATTTCAAAACTGATAGTTAAAACATGCTCGAAATCATCAACAAACTATTCGGCACAAAATCCAGCCGCGAGGTCAAGCGTATTTCGCCTCTCGTGGCGGATATCAATCGCTTCTTCGGGGAATACGAATCCCTGAGCGATGAACAGCTCCGCGCCAAGACTGCCGAGTTCAAAGCTCGCGTACAAGAGGGTGAGTCCTTAGACGATCTGCTCCCCGAAGCCTTCGCCGCAGTGAAATCCGCCTGCAAGCGCTTGCTGGGGCAAAAATGGGATGCCGGCGGCTTAAAAGTCACCTGGGACATGGTCCCTTATGACGTGCAGTTGATCGGCGGCATCGTTCTACATCAGGGCAAGATATCGGAAATGGCCACGGGTGAAGGCAAAACTCTGGTGGCGACCATGCCGCTCTATCTGAACGCGCTATCCGGCAAAGGTTCACATCTGGTCACGGTTAATGATTACCTGGCCTTACGTGACAGCCAGTGGATGGGCAAAATCTTCGAGTTCCTGGGGTTGTCGGTCGGCTGCATTTTATCGCACATGAGGCCGGATGAACGCCGCACCATGTACCAGGCCGACATCACCTACGGCACCAACAATGAGTTCGGCTTCGATTATTTGCGCGACAACATGGCCTTGCGCCCCGAAGAAGTTGTGCAGCGCGGCCACAACTACGCCATCGTGGATGAAGTGGACTCGGTGCTGATTGATGAAGCCCGTACGCCGTTGATCATATCCGGCCCGGTATCGCGCAGCACGCATAAGTTTGATGAGTTGAAAGGATCGGTCGAGCGGTTGGTTAAAAAGCAGAACGAGCTGGTCAATCGCCTGGTGGGTGAGGCTGAGAAGCTTTTAGAAGACGAATCCTCCGAAAACGAGTACAAGGCCGGTGAAAAAATCCTGATGGCCCAGCATGGCGCTCCCAAGAACAAGCGCCTGCAGAAGCTCTTCCAGGAGGCCGGCGCCAAACGCCTCATGCAGCGTGTGGAAAGCGACTACCTGCGCGATAAAAAGATACCCGAGCTGGATGAACAGCTCTATTTCGCCATGGACGAGCAGCATCACACCATTGACCTGACGGAAATGGGCCGGCAAGAGTTGGCGAAATTAACGCACTCCGATTCCAACATGTTCATCATCCCCGACATGGCCGAGGAGATGGTGAAAATTGATGCTATGGAAAACGTCAGTCCCGAGAGCAAAATCGAGATGCGCACCAAGCTGGAAGATCTGTACATAGACCGCACCGAACGTAATCATAACATCGGCCAGTTGCTCCGCGCTCACATGCTGTATGAGCGCGACGTAGAGTATGTCGTCGAAGACAACGCGCGCGTTATCATCGTAGATGAATTCACCGGCCGCCTGCAATATGGCCGCCGCTATAGTGACGGTCTGCATCAAGCGATTGAAGCCAAGGAAAACGTGCAGATCGAGCGCGAAACCCAGACCATCGCCACGATCACCCTGCAGAATTACTTCCGGCTTTATGACAAATTAGCCGGCATGACCGGAACTGCCGAAACCGAAGAACAGGAATTTTTCGACATTTACAAGCTGGAAGTGATGGTCATCCCTACCAATCGCCCGGCAATTCGCAAGGATCACGACGACGTTATCTATAAGACCCGCAAGGAGAAATACGACGCGGTGCTGAGTGAAATTGAAGAGAATTATCGTCGCGGTCAGCCGGTGTTGGTGGGCACTACCAATGTGGAAGTGTCTGAGACGTTGGCGCGCCTGCTTCAGCGCATGAAGATCCCTCATGAGGTTCTTAATGCCAAGCACCATGCACGCGAGGCAGAAATAGTGGCCCGGGCCGGACAACCTCATTCCGTGACCATAGCCACCAACATGGCAGGCCGTGGCACGGACATCAAGTTGGGGCCTGGAGTGGTGGAATTGGGGGGTTTGCGCATTTTGGGAACCGAGCGCCACGAGGCGCGTCGTATTGACCGACAGTTGCGAGGCCGATCGGGCCGCCAAGGAGACCCAGGTTCTACCCTCTTTTTCCTCTCATTGGAGGATGATCTCATGCGCCTGTTCGGGTCCGAACGTATCGCCGGCATCATGGATCGCCTGGGCGTAAAGGAAGGGGAGGTCATCACGCATTCCATGATCACCAGCTCCATCGAACGCGCCCAGAAGCGAGTGGAAACGCAGAACTTCGCCATCCGCAAGCATCTGCTTGAATATGACGACGTCATGAACAAGCAGCGTGAGGTGATCTACGAACGACGCAACCGCGTTCTCTTCGATGAAAATCTTGAGAACCTGGCGCTGGATCTGATGGACGAATGGATCGAAAACCTGGTGGCGCGCACCTGTGATGATGGCAACCCCGATGCATGGAATCTCGAGGAACTGCAGCGGAACTTAGCGGCGGTCTTGAGGGTTTACCTTGATCTGAACTTAGAGACGATTGGACATCTCAATCGCGAGGAATTGATTGAGAACGCCAAGCAGAGTGGTCGCGCCAATTTTGTGAAACGCAAAGCGGAAATTGATCCGGCGCTACTGTGGAATTTCCTGCAAGGCACTATTCTCGGGAATATTGATGAAGAGTGGAAGGATCACCTCTATGAGATGGATCGCCTAAAAGAAGGTGTAGGATTACGCGCCTACGGCCAACGCGATCCCTTGGTAGAATTCAAGAAAGAGGGCTTCAATCTCTTCGAGGAGATGTTGGAGAGAATCAATCAGAAATCCCTGCGGGCAATATTCCAAAGCCGCATTCTGGCTGAATCCCGGGCTCCGCAACGGATCGCGCCTGAAAAGATGCGGCAAATGCATCGGGAAGCCGCCGGTTTGGCTTACGCGTTCGCTCAGGCGCCGCCGCCTCAGGATGAACCTCGTCAGGCCGCCACCGCCAGTGCGACCCCTCGACCGCAACCGGTGCAAAAAGGTAAAACCCCCGGCCGCAATGATCCTTGCCCCTGCGGCAGCGGGAAGAAATACAAACATTGCCATGGAGCCTGATTTAGGGACAAGAAAAGGAAAAAACACTTTCCTTCTCGCAGATTTCTTATTATATTACTAAGGGGAATCTTACGATGAGGGGGGATTACCACGGACTTATATGAGGCCCCCATGTATCAACGCATCATGGAGCTCCTGGTCTTGCTGATGGATGAATTTGGCAAAGTCAGCATGCAAAGCGACCAGATGGATCATATCAGCGAAGATCTCCTTCGCCGCGGCTATACCGAACAGGAAATCAATACCGCATTTTTTTGGCTGTACCACCGTTTCTGGGGGGAAGGGGATAACTCTTTCCCGCATTCGCTGGATATTCAGGAACCTGCAGAAACGGCTCACCGCATGCTCAATTCCGTCGAACGGCGTTACGTTACGTCGGAAGCTTTTGGTTATCTGCTGCAACTGCGTAACTTAAAGTTGATTACCAACCGCGACATGGAGAAGATCATCGAACGCACTGTCATCCTGGAGGTGGTGCCCGCGGGGATTGAAGAAATAAAAATGGTAACGCAATCGGTCTTATTCGAAGACAACATGCAAGGGGGCGGATCCAGGTCCGTCGTCCCACCCAGTCAAAGCGAGACGTTTCACTAGGCTTTAATCAGGCGGAAATGCCTGACCACTACGTATCATAACAGAAGATAGATCTTTCCGTATCTTCAAACATCATTAATTGACTTCTCATTAACGGCTGATCAATGAATCTGGTTATTGTCGAATCGCCGGCAAAAGCTCATACCATTAAGAAGTTTCTTGGCCCCAACTTCAAAGTCACAGCCTCCTTAGGACACATAAAGGATTTGCCGACTAAGACTTTGGGCGTGGATATAGATAAAAACTTCGCGCCTCATTATGAGGTAGTTCCCGGCCGAAAAAAAGTCGTGGATGCTATCCGGGCTGAAGCTGCAAATGCCGATCGCGTCTACATCGCAACCGACCCTGACCGTGAAGGCGAAGCGATCGCTGCCCATGTGGCAGAAATCATCCATGCCAGTCACAGTTCCCCTTATCGAGTCCTCTTCCACGAGATCACTCGCAGCGCCGTACAGCGCGCCATTGACTCGCCCATTACCATAGATCAAAACAAAGTTGATGCACAGATCGCTCGCCGCATTGTGGATCGCTTGGTCGGCTATCAAGTCAGTCCCTTCATCTGGAAGACTGTGGCTAAGGGGCTTTCCGCCGGACGAGTGCAATCGGTGGCGTTGCGACTGGTTTGCGAGCGAGAACAGGAGATCCGCATTTTCGTCCCGGAAGAGTATTGGTCCGTCCATGCAAAGTTTTCGGGACAAGGTGTGTCGCCATTCTGGGCGGAGTTAGTTCAGGATCACGGCAGCAAAGTTAAATTGCCGGATGAAACGGCTACCCAGGATATGGTTGCCCGGGTTAAGGGTGCGACTTATCATGTGGCCGATGTTAAACGCACCGTGTTGCGTTCCAAGCCCTATGCGCCATATACCACCAGTACGTTGCAACAAGACGCCGCTCGCCGCCTACGGTTGACGCCTAAAAGAACCATGTCGCTTGCCCAGACCCTTTATGAGGGTGTGGATCTGCCTGACGGTGAAAGCGTGGGTCTCATCACTTATATGAGAACCGACTCCACGCGCATTGCCAATGAAGCGTTAGGAGCCTCACGCGATTTTATCCTGAACGTGTATGGTGATAAATACCTGCCGCCCAAAGCGCGTGTGTATACCAGCAAGAAGAGCGCTCAAGACGCTCATGAAGCCATCCGTCCCACTGACGTGTCGCGCACTCCGGAGGACTTGAAGAATGTGCTGGATGCGCCTCTTTGGAAGCTCTACAACCTGATTTGGACTCGCTTTGTTTCCAGTCAGATGATGGAAGCGGTCTTTGATGTGACTACGGTCGAAGTCGAAGGGGACGGTCTGTTATTCCGAGCCCGCGGCCAGATACGCACTTTTGACGGTTGGCAGAGAGTTTACCCCGTTGACCAGGAGAAAGAAGACACTTTACCGGTTCTTCCCGACAGTTTCAAGGCCGGCTTCCCACTCGATTTGAAAGACCTGGAATCCAAGCAACATTTCACTCAACCGCCACCTCGGTTCACAGAAGCTTCGCTGATAAAGGCCTTAGATGAACTGGGTATAGGCCGGCCCAGCACTTATGCTTCCATTATCAGTACTCTCTATGACCGCACTTACATCAAGGCCGAAGAGCGCAAGCTGAACCCTACCGCACTGGGCGAGACGGTCAATGGCATTCTCATCAGCCTTTTCCCCGATATATTCGAAGTTGGCTTTACGGCCACGCTGGAAGGGCAACTGGATCAAGTGGAAGAGGGCACTCCCTGGGCACAGGTAGTTAACGATTTTTACCAACCCTTTTCGCGATCCTTGCAGGCTGCAGAGGGCAAACGCAAAGAAGTCAAGCAACAGGTGCAGGAACAGACTCCTACAGATGAAATCTGCGAAAAGTGCGGTAAACCCATGGCCGTTAAATGGAGCCGCCGCGGGCAGTTCCTGGCCTGTACCGGCTTCCCAGATTGCCGTAATACCCGACCCTTGGAAGCGCCCAAAGCGTCCGGCAAACTCTGTCCGGACTGCGGCGGCGCCTTGGTGATTAAGGAAGGCAAGTACGGTCGTTTCCAGGGCTGTTCCAACTACCCCACCTGCCGTCACATCGAACCGTTGACGACGGGTGTTAAGTGTCCCAATGGTTGCGGCGGCGAGTTGGTGGAAAAACAGAGCAAGAAAGGCCGTTTCTATTCGTGCAGCAATTACCCAAGCTGTAAGTTTCATGTTCAGCAGCGCCCAGAGCCAGTCGCTTGTCCTGAATGTGGCCACCCCTTCATGGTACACGGCAAAGGCGCTGAGGACGGTCAATTGACCTGTCCGAAGTGTAAGACAGTGGTTTCCGCCAAACCTGGGGAAGTAGAGATCTCGGCCGCCGTAGGAGATTAATAACTCGAATCGCCGGCTTCGCGTTTGGATACTAATGGACGAGCAAATCGCAGGTTATCTGAATTACATGCGCGATGAAGTTCGTGCCTCGATGAATACCGTCGCAGCTTACCGGCGCGATCTGTCACAGTTCCAGCAATTCCTGGAACATGGGGGACGGGGGGGAGTCATAAGCCCGCATTCCGTCCATGATTTCGGCGCTTTTCTGCTGCGCAGCGGCATGGCGCGAGCCAGCGTGGAACGGAAACTTTCTTGTTTGCGCAGTTTTTGCAAATATTTATCGGTTCATGGTAGTATCAATATTGGAATCCCGTGGCGCATACTTTTACCGCGAAAAGGTCTGCGACTGCCTCGCTTTGTGGAGCAGGATCCACTCAATCAACTTATTGAATCGTTAGGCGTACAAGGAGAACTGTCGGCCCGAACCAGGCTGATCATCGAACTGCTTTACGGCTGTGGATTGCGAGTCAGTGAACTGGCTGGGATCTGCTTGGATGATTTCGACGGGAATCGCCGTATTCTCCGGGTCAAGGGCAAAGGTAGTAAAGAGCGCATGGTTCCGGTGGGTGGGCCGGCGCAAGAAAGTTTAAAGACGTATTTGAGCCTCCGAGGTTCGGTGGCCATGCAGCGCGGCTTCACGGTTACCACCACAGTGCTGATCATTAACGCCGGCGGCCAATCCTTATCCGTCCGGGGAATTCAACGTACCGTGGGCCGTGTATTAGAGAAACTGCCCCATTCGCCGGGACAGAATCCGCATCTTTTGCGGCACAGTTTTGCAACCCATTTATTAGAGAACGGAGCCGATCTTCGCGCCATTCAGGAATTGCTTGGGCATTCATCAGTATCTACCACGCAGAAATACACACACGTATGCCGTCGTAAACTCATGGAGGTCTATCGAAAAGCACATCCTCGGGCCGAAAAAACGTGATGTTCAGGACCATAACCCTTCGAAAGGAGAAATTATGCGAGTCAATGTCTCTGCCAGGCACTTTAAAGCCAGCGACAAATTGCAGGAATTTGCCACCAGCGAAGTCTTGCGCTTAAAAAAATTTTTCGACAACATCATTGATGGCGAGGTAGTCCTGAGTTGGCAAAGAGGCAGCAAAACGTCCGAAATCAACCTGAATGTCAATGGTACCAAGCTGACTGCGACCGAGGCCAGCGACGATTTTTACAAGTGCATCCCTAAAACTGTTGATAAGCTCGAAAGACAACTGCGCAAATACAAAGGTAAATTGTATAAAGGCAGGTAGTAAATTCTTGAGAATCAATCATCAGGGCGGGTTGGACTTTTATTAGTTTACCCGCCCTTTCACCTTATGATTGAGCGATCCTATGGAAAATCTTGAAGTGGGGCTCTTTTTCAAAGAAAACGAAACCCGGCTGGGTCTGGAAATAGTTACCACCCGAGAAGGGTTGCGACGCAAGATTACCCAGAAGAATCTTCACCGACCGGGACTGGCTTTGGCCGGTTTCCTTGAATTGTTCACGTTTGATCGCATTCAAATCGTGGGCAATACGGAAATGTCTTACCTGCGGAACTTATCCGAACGTGAGCGGCGAGTTAAGTTCCAGAAAGTATTCAATTACGACATTCCATTATTGATTGTCACGGACTCCAACGAAGTCTTCCCCGAGATGATCGAGGAAGCCAATTTGAAAAAACTGGCGATTTTTCGCACGACTTACTCTACCACCGACCTGGTACATTTGCTCAGTAGTTATCTGGATGAGAAATTTGCCCCCAAGTTGACCCTCCACGGATCGCTTGTGGATGTTTATGGAACCGGCCTGCTGTTCACCGGACGATCTGCCATCGGCAAGTCCGAAATCGCCCTGGACTTGGTGGAACGGGGACATCGTCTGGTAGCTGATGATGTGGTCATACTGACCAAAAAAGCCGAAGGCGTATTGGTGGGTTCTGGACCTGATATGCTGAAGCACTTCATGGAGATTCGCGGGGTTGGCATCATTGACGTGCGGCACATGTTCGGCGTACGAGCCATTCGCTTGCAAAAGCGAGTGGAAATGGAAGTAGAACTGGTAGATTGGAACACCGGTGAAAGTTATGACCGTCTGGGATTGGATGAGGAATACCGCGACTTTCTGGATGTGAAAATCCCGTTGGTTAAGCTGCCTATTTTCCCCGGAAAGAATATCACAGTCATCGCCGAAGTTATTGCCTTGAACTTGCATCTGAAGATTTACGGTTACCATCCGGCGCAAGTGTTCAATACGCGGCTGCGGGACATTTTACTCAATAAGAAACAAGTCACAGATTATTTGGATAAGGATTTCGAGTAGGATTCAGAATGGCAGTGCGAGGAATAATCATCGCTCATGCAGATCTTGCGCAGGCGCTTATCACCACGGTAGAATCCATCACCGGTCCTCAAGACGATCTGTTAGCCTTATCCAATATAAGCCTCTCCCGGGAAGAGATGGATCATTTAATCCGCCACTATCTGGAAGATGGCCAATCCACCATTTTCTTCACTGACTTCAGCGCGGGGAGCACCTATGCTGTGGCGCGGATCGCCATCAACTCGTATTGCCGACCCGGACGTGTGATCTGCGATGCCATCAGCGGTGTCAATCTGCCCATGCTGCTTTCGTTTGTCACGAAAAGGAATAATCTGCCTTTTTCAGCCTTGATGGAAACGGTGCGCCAAGACGGTCATAGAGGAATTCAGTAATCGCCATGATCAAGTGGAGACGTAGAACGGACGAAGAAAGCCGCGGTAATTTTTTTTACTTGCGCATTGATGACCGTTTGATACACGGACAGGTAGTCGTGGGATGGGGTACGGTCTTAGACGTTAATCATCTGGTGCTGGTCAATGACCGAATCGCCGCTAATCCTTACGAACGAGAGTTCTATCGTCAAGTCATCCCTGAGAGTATGGGCGGGGAGGTGGAAAGCCTGTCCGAGGCGATGAATCATGATATTTCACGGAAAGAGGGAAACTGTCGCTGTATTTTTGTGGTTGCCTCAGTGGAGGATGCTCGACGGTTAATCGAAGGCGGGAAAGTTCCGGACGCCCTCGTGCTGGGTGGCATTCATGCTCAGGAGGGGCGTAAGCGCATACTGGATTATCTTTACCTTTCAGAAGCGGAAATATCCATCCTGCAAGGTCTCGCGACGAAAGGTATCAAAGTCATTATCCGAGATCTTCCCACCAGCGACTTTATGACTCTCCAGGAAGCGCTTCAAGCCTTACGATGATTTCTATCCCTAAGCATGTTCTTTTATTTTCCATAATAATCTTCGTTACTTATCTGAGTCGTAAAATTCTTTGGTTGCTGAATTCTCTAATATCGAGCCGAAATGAAAAAGAACTATTCTGAATTCAAAATCGGGTTGTCGGTAATCCTGGCCCTGGTGATCCTGATCGGCGCCATTATCTGGGGTAAAGGATACGCCCTGACAGCCAAATCCGTGAAAGTTGAGGTTCGCTTCTCGGACATCGCCGGGCTGGAAGAAGGCGCCTACGTTCTGGTCAATGGTTTACGCAAAGGCAAAGTACAACAATTCGTGCTGGAACAGAAGGACGTTCTGGTGCGCCTATCTTTGGATCAGAAGGTGAAGCTTAACGACGACGCCGTTTTCGAAATCACCAGTCCGGATTTGATGGGTGGCAAGGTCGTTAATATCTCGCCCGGCACTTCCGGATTTGCACCAACGCCGGGATATATCTTCGTCGGTAAAGCCGGCGGCGGCATGAATGAACTCATGCGCATGTCTTCCAGCCTAGTGGATGACGTAAAGCGGCTGTTGGGTGTGCTGGAAGCAACCGCAGTCAATATTAATAAAACCGCCGGCGATCCTCGTTTGCAGGAAGCCTTTCTTTCCAGTGTGAATAATTTGGATAAATCTTCGCAGCGCACCCTGGAATTGATTACCATCAACGAAGGCAAATTGAATGAAGTGATGGACAATCTCGTCGTTACCACCAATAGTGTGCGCGGTTTGATCGAAAACAGCAGCGGTGAGTTTAGTCAATCTGTAATTGAATTCCATACCTTTGTGACGGAGTTGAACCGAATCTCCCAGGACGTTCATCAAGTTGTGAACCAACTGAACAATAACGACGGCACCCTCGGCCAACTGATCAACCAGGGCGACTTGGCCGATGATCTCAAACACACTTTGGCCGGTATAGATTCTCTGGTGGCTCAAATTCGCTATGAGGGTCTTCAAACCAACGTCAGCCTGTTCGGCTCGAAAAAACCAAAACCGCCACGACCCGACAAAGATAAGGGACGGTAGAACCTTCGCTTTTTTGACCGAAATCTCTAACCCAGCAGCCGTCATCCTGGCTGCCGGCAATTCGACTCGCATGGGTCGCGCTAAGCTATGGCTGCCCTTCCAGAGCAGCACGTTTCTGGGAGAGCTAATAAAGGCGTACCGAGGGTTGGGATGCCACCGGATTATAGTCGTATTCAGCGGTGATCTTGAGGCGTTGACAGAGTACGAAGCGCAGGCCGAATTCATCCGCAATCCTAATCCGCAAGACGGTCCTTTATCCAGCATTAAATTGGGTTTATCCCTCCTTCCGCCAACAAATCCCGGCTATTATATACACCCTGTGGATCACCCTGCTGTCAAGGACGAAACACTGACTGCTTTGTTAGAGGCTTTGAAGACCGATCCGAAGGCGATTATAAAACCCATATTTGATGGTCGCGGCGGCCATCCGATCCTCTTAAGCAGCTTCTGGCGGAATGAGTTGCTGGCCTTACCGCCTTCCGCCTCGTTGCGAACTCTGCTTGCCGCCCACGCAGACAAATTGGTAAAGCTGTCGGTGGCCGATCCTGCGGTACTGCTAAATGTCAATACTCCCTCAGATTATAATAATCTCTTGAAGTTGTATCCATCACCCGATAGTTCCGATTCATGAACGCTCCCCGAAGGCTTGCGGTGATATTTTTGTTCGCGGTTAGTTTGTGCTCCACCCAACCGGTGAAGGCGCGCTGGTTTTTCCTGCCGGGAGTGTATTACACTCAGGATCTAAATTGGGTATTCACCGCTTCTGCCGTGTACGAGAATTCCCTGCACGATCGTTATACGGCTGATTTTGGCTATTATCAAAATGCTGTAGGCCAAGTTAAATTAGTCGGATTCTTTACGCGGGCGCACCGCGATTTGACCTTTATGGCTGAATATTTCTCCCATGATTATCCTGGGTATTCTTACTCTAATCCTTCTGACCAAACTGAACTTATTCAGGCTCGCCGCCGCAAATGGGAATTTCGCGCTCGCTGCGATTTTCCCAGTAACAGCGGCTTCTTTTATGGTTACCAACTGGACATGCAAAGCTTTGAATTTCTAGTTGAAGGATCACCATTGCCGACTGTTTCTTCCCTCTACAGCAGTACAAATTCGTTCGTTGACGGCGAAGAGTATTCCGGTTCACTTCGAGTGGGACTTGAAAAAAGGAACAATCGCTATCACACCACCAGCGGAGTTTATCTGTTATGGCAATTCGACTTGGGGCGCTTCTATACCGAAGGCGAACCAGACGCACTCGTGCGCTTGCAATTAGATAGCCGATTCTACCACCCCATCAGATGGAGCAAAAGTATGCTGGCCTTCAATCTGCGCGCTGGGGTACAGCATAGTCATGTACCATTTTTCGGGCAATTTACGTTGGGTGGCCAATTTGACTTGCGAGGGTTTCCCAACGACCGATACAGCGGCAATGCATATTATCTCGGCCGTGCCGAATGGCGCCAGACTGTTATAGACAGCCTAAATATCTCCATGAAAATAGCAAGACATGTTTTCCCCAAAATACAAGATTTCGACGTTTCGGCTGGATTTGTCATATTTACGGATGGCGGCGATCTGTGGCGGGCGGACTCGCGTTGGTGGGGTTTCCGCCAGAGCTTTGGCGCTGGTTTGCGGCTGATCTTACCGCCCAGTGTGGTCGCCTCTCTGGATGTGGCTCGTCCGGTAGCGGGAGGCGACTTGGCCTTATATCTTAGCTTGGAGCAGAGTTTCTGATGAATGATCGAATTGACCGCATCCTGGTGGCGGACGACGATGATATGATCCGGGAAGTACTAAAGATAAAGCTGGAAAAATCCGGCTATACCGTGCTTCTGGCTGAGGATGGCCTGACCACATTGGCTGGCGTTGAAACTGAGTTTCCCGATCTGCTCATCCTGGATGTTAAGATGCCTGACCTCGACGGGCTGGAGGTATGTCGTCGTCTGCGATCGGCTGAAATCACCCAGGCGCTCCCGATCTTGATGTTAACCGCCTATGGAGGTGTAGAACACGTTCTGGCGGGATTGGACGCCGGAGCCGATGATTACGTTGTCAAACCTTTTCATCCCGAAGAGGTGTTAATGAGAGTGCGAAGCCTATTGCGCATGAAGCAGATCGAACGCGATCTGCGGGAAAAAGAGGTGCGGCTGGCTCGTGTAGAGGCTGTGGGACAACTGTTAGTCACTCTAGCCCATCATATCAATAATTCCCTGGCGGTGCTTATGGGGCGTGCCCAGGCAACCAAAACCGAAGACGTTTATGCTCTCAAATTGAAAGAGGTATGTATGCGCCAGTCGGAACGCATCACCGTGGTTTTAAAAAGCCTCGAGGAGCAGGTGGGACGTCTACAATTGGAAGCGGTTCCCTATGCGGGGTCTGATCTCAAGATGCTGGATGTAGAGATGGAGATCACAAAGAGGCTGGAAAACGCAGGCGGGAACGAGACGATCCAAACACAGAAAATTGGAAGCTAAGATTGTGCCAGGAACCGGTTTAGGGCCAGAAACATCCAAGCTTGTACCCAGCGAATATGCGGAATGCGGTTCGTCCACCGCCGCCGTTTCTGGAAATAAAAATAACCGGACGGATGTTGCAGGTGCGTTATCCCCCAATGTGCTATTTTTTCGGCAAACTTAAATCCTTCCGGATCAGAATCTTTTAAGCGACTGAAGGTTAGAATCCCCTGAGCCAGACAGTGGCCATCTACCGGCCAGATGGAGTTCGGAGAGAATTTAGGCGTGCCATCATCGAGGAAAAGCTGCCGACGGTAATAGTCAAGCCCACGTAAAAACGTCGAATATAACCCATCATCTGCTGCATAGTATCCGTAATCATCTAAAGCATCCAGAACAAAACCGGTGTGGTAGTTGTCAATCCAATGATGAACTGGATCAATCCCATACCACCAGGATCCATCCTCGGCTTGATGGGAAGCGACCCACTGAACCGCTGATCTTGCGTGAGACAGCAGATGGGCATCCTGGCTGATTTTTCCAACTCGCGCCAACATGCGCGCCGCTAAAGCGGAAACGTTGATAACCCGGGTGCGGTCAATCGGTGTGTAACTGAAACAGATGCCGCCCTCCTCGGAGCGAATCGTTAAATCCTGTAAGATAAAGCGGCAGGCTCCGCGCGCGGCTTCTAATAGCTCAGCTTGTGGGTCAAGATCATAAAGATCCAATAATGCATCCACAGCGAACGCAGTATGCACCAATGAAGGGGTTTGGGCAGGTACGAAAAAAGCCCGGGTCTGGTAGGCGAGATTGGTACCCCAGCAAGGACCGGAATAACCGGCTATGACCTTATCCATCAGTCTGGAATGCAAACTCTGGATCATCTCGAGGTTACCTGGGTCCGGAAAATGCTTCTGACGCAGCGCATAGCCCGAGATGAAGAGAGCCAAACCCTTGGCGAAACAGTCGCGAGGGATACCCAGATAAGGCCGGGGATTTAGTGGAGAGATTTTAATCAGATGATTGGCTGCCCAACGAGGAAGCCGATAGTTGAAGGGGAATATACGCAATCCGGGAGAAGCCAGCGCATCCCAAGGATCCCAGCCTCGAAAACCCTCCCTTTCGCACCAGGTGCGGAGCGACCTTTCAGCCGCTTGGATTTTAGTAGCCTTCATAGAGTCCAAAAATGGCTTGATTTCCAGGAAAAATCTTCCTATATTTGGGGAAAATCGAAAATTAACAAGTTTGCTCGACGCGCCAACTCTTTTGTGAAGGAACCCGTCATGACCTGGTTTGCCAAAACTATAACCATTTGGGCGTTTTCATTGTTGTTGGCGCTACTTCTCACGTCCTGCTCCGGAAGCCGAGGCCCCGGCTTGGTGGTGACCGAAAAAATCACCATGCCGCCGTATACGCCTCCCCAACCCCAGGATATGCCCGATTATTTGATTGATTTCGGCGATCTGTTGGATATCAAGTTCTTCAATAATGAGCGCTTTAACGATTCCATCCGCGTACGTCCCGACGGGCGCATTACTCTGCATCGCCTGGGCGATTTCCTAGTAGTAGGGCGTACTCCCGGTGAAGTGGATAAAATGATCACGGACGCATACGCGGGAATTATCAAAGATCCGGATGTGACGGTATTCGTGCGTGAATTCGGACAGGTGGAACTTTACGTCATGGGCGAGGTATCAAGGCCGGGCAATTATCCCTATCACGCCAATCTGACAGCAGCTCAAGCCATCGCCATAGCCGGTGGACCCACCCGTGAAGCTAAAATGTCCAGTGTGTTGATCATCCGCATGGAAAGCGATCAGTTGATCGCCGCGCGCTGGGATTTGGACCGCTTAATGTCCGGACATTTGAAAGGCGGGATTCCCGGTGTCCGAGCCTACGACGTTATCTACGTTCCGCGCACCTTCATATCCAAATTGGGCGACTTCATGACTTCATATCTGCCGGCCATTTTAAGTCCCATGGATCTGACGGTGCGATGGTACTATTACCAAAAAATAATCCGAGGTGAGAATACCAGCGGAACAACCATCCCTTAGACTTACACCGAAACGTGGTAATTTCATGTACTTGAGCTATTTTGGCTTCAAAGAACATCCCTTTAACGTGACACCAGATCCAAAGTTCCTCTACTTTGGAGAGGCCTATCAGGACGCCTTAGCATACCTGGTTTACGGGATTCGCATGCGCAAAGGATTCGTGGTGTTGACCGGGGAAATCGGCATCGGCAAGACGACTGTTATCAACGCCCTGCTGGAAAGATTGGATGATTCGCACCGCGTGGCGCATCTGGTACACTCCAATATGAGCCTCAAGGACATGCTGCGTTTCATTTTTCGTGATTATGGTCTGGAGGCGGCCGGCAAATCCAAGAGTGAATTGCTTTTAGACTTGCAAGTCTTCTTAACCGCCCTGGATCAGCGAGGAGGCAATGCCGTATTGATCATTGACGAAGCCCAAAACCTCCGCAGTTGGCAGTTGGAAGAGATCCGCTTGCTGTCCAACATCGAAACCGCCAAAAACAAATTGATCCAAATCGTATTGGTGGGACAGCCGGAACTTTTACATCTCATCAATGCCACTGAACTTCGTCAATTCAAACAAAGAATCAGTTTACACTTTCACCTGAAAGCCTTAAACCGTGACGAGACTGAGAATTACATTGATTATCGGGTTAAAATGACCGGCTATCAGGGCAAGAAAATATTTGAAGACGGCGCCTTGGATGAAATTTACCACTTTACCGAGGGGATTCCGCGTCTTATTAATGCTCTGTGTGATAAAGCCTTAATCAAGGCGTGTATTTCCAATCAACGCAAGGTGGATAAAAAGCTCATTCGACAGGTGATCTAATCCCGCGGAATTATTCGGTCTGTGGCGACCAGGGAGGCGACGATCAATCTAACAGAAGTTATTAAATTATTCGCGAGCCGCCGGGCTTTTTTATGGACCATATTCGTGACTGCTTTGGTGGTGCGCCTCGTCTATATCTCCACTCTGCAGGAAGGTTATTATTTCAGCGATTTCAAAGTTTATGAACGAGCCGCTCTATCATTGCTGAATGGGGAGGGGTTCAACCCGGAATATCGGCGGCCGCCCCTGTATCCACTTTTTCTGGCGGCTAATTATCTGGTTTTCGGACAGCATTTTTTTACGATGCGATTGGTTCAAGCGTTGCTGGGAGCGTATTGTTCGGTACTGATTTTTGTGGCCGGCAGTCGAATATTTGGAGACAGGGTTGGGAAAATCGCCGCCTGGATCTCGGTATTTTATCCGTATTATATTTTTTTAGCGGGACTGCTTTACCCCACTTTGATTACCGCTTTTTTATTGATTGGAGTCTTATATTTCCTGACATTGGCGCGAGAAAATGGATCTGTAGCCTACTTCATGCTGGCAACTTTTTGTTTGGGCATGGCCACGATGGCCACACCAGTGAGTCTGGCATTTTTACCCTTTATGATTCTGTGGTTGCCGCGCGGTTTGACGATCTCTCCAGCCCGGCGCTGGTTGGTGGGTTTCAGTGCGATCCTGGTTATCGCCGGTTGCATGCTGCCTTGGAGCTATTACTATTACGAGCGTCACGGACGCATTATTTTGGTAGATGCCCGCGCTCAGGATCACATGCCCAACTTATCCGGAGATTCATCCGCGGCTGCGGATGGTGAAATTCCCCCGGGGCGACTTCTAACCATGATTAGTCATCCGGGTAAAACCCTGGCCAGAATTAGTTCTGAATTTTTGCACTTCTGGACTTTTGTGCCTGATCGAATCGTTACACGCAATCCGGATTATCGTGATAAGAGACACCGACAAGACCAGCGCTTGATTGTAGATCATAAGTTTACTTCACGTTGGCTTGACTTAGTCAGCATCTTGACTTACGGTCCGGTTTTCATTCTGGCGTTAATCGGCCTTGGGATAAACTGGAAGCGCTGGGAATTAATTAGCTTGCCGTTACTCTTATTGCTTTCCCAAGCGGTGGGGTACTCGTTTTTTTTCACTCAGGTGCGCTACCGGCTACCGGTAGAATTTTGTCTGATGATTTTTGCCGGCGTTGGCGTAGCCGGTCTCTATGATAAATACAAGAGTCGCGCTGTTAAATCAGAGGTATAATGTCCGTATACTTGGTTACAGGAGGAGCCGGATTCATCGGTTCGAACCTCGTCGAAGCCTTGCTGGAGCGGGGTCATCAAGTGCGAGTTGTGGATAATTTCTCCACGGGTCGTCGTGAAAACCTGAATTCTTTCCGCAACGACATCGAACTCTTCGAGATGGACATCACTGACGCTCAGGCGCTGCACCGGGCTTTCACCGGAGTTGAATTTGTCTTGCATCAAGCCGCGCTGCCGTCCGTACCCCGCTCCATTGAAGATCCTATGGGGACCTTTCGTGCCAGCGTAGAAGGGACAGTGAACGTTTTGGAAGCTTCGCGTCGGGTCGGAGTGAGAAAACTGGTGTTCGCCAGCTCTTCGTCCATTTACGGCGCCAATCCGGAATTGCCGAAGCGCGAGACGATGTTGCCGGCTCCGATGTCGCCCTACGCGGCCGCAAAATTATCCGCCGAAACGTTCTGTCGAGTATACCACCGAGTTTATGGACTGCCCACAACCTGCCTGCGATATTTCAATGTCTTCGGTCCTCGACAAGATCCCAAATCCCAGTACGCTGCGGTTATCCCGAAGTTCATTACAGCCGGTTTGAAACGACAAAGCGTTGTTGTCTACGGCGATGGTGAACAATCTCGTGATTTTACCTTCATTGACAATGTCGTGCAAGCCAATATTCTGGCAGCGGAAAATCCAGCAGGAGCCGGAGAGGTGTTTAATGCGGCTTGCGGCGATCGTATAACCCTCAATCAGATGTTGGCCCTGATCGAGGAAAAATTGCAGCACCCCATTCAGAGGGAGTATGTCACCGGCCGACCCGGCGATGTTCCGCATTCCCAAGCAGACATCACCTTGTTGTGCCAGACTCTGGGCTATAAGCCGGAAATCTCTTTCCGGGACGGGATGACCAAAACAATCGAATATTTCGAGAAGGTTTCATAAACCGCGAGGAAAAGAGTTTCAGGCGGATTCAATATGGATAAAAATTACGTCGCTGCGCGCTCTACTTCTCTGCGTCACTTTCTGATGGTGGTTTTCAAGCGGATTTGGCTGGTCGCGGGGATTTCGGTTTTGGCGTTGTTGGCCGGTGCGTTTCAGATCATGCGTCTGCCGGATAAATATGAAGCCTCGGCCAAACTGCTGTTGGAACGCGACCCGGAGCTGGAAAAAATGATGCTTCTGCGCATCAGCGGCGGGGGCCGTGATGACGAATCCAGTTATAGTTTCACGCAGGAATCGGAAATTATGACTTCGCGGCCGGTGTTGGAAAGGGTCATTCTGGGTCTGGGGCTATTCGGTTTCGATGACACCACTAAATTTTTAAACTCACAGGATCGCGAAGCCGCCATGCAGAACGCTCTTTTTCAAATGTCAAAAGACCTGTCTATTATTCCTTCCACCGATCCCAATATTGTCAAAGTCAAATTCAAATCCACCGACCCCGCCCGCAGCGCCGGGGTTGTGAATGATCTGGTCAATAAATACATCGAATACCGTTTTGAAGTGTTTTCGGACGACCAGAATCTGGCATTCCTGGACAAACAAATCGAAGAAACCGGATCCCTGCTGACCGACTTACAAAATCAACGAGCCCTTTTCCAGAGCGAGGGCACTTTATACACCCCGGCTCGAGAAGGCGATATTCTCTTCACCAAGCTCAAAGATTACGAGAGTCGCGCTGATGCTTTAAAACTGGAAAGAATCAGCAAGGAAGCCAAACTCAAATCCTTGCAGGATATGGTCAATAACGGCACCTTTGATGGCCTGGCCGCCATTGACCTGGGAGCCAATAATTCTCAAATGGTCAATGTGTTGACGTTGAAAAGCCAGCTCTGGACTTTAGAATACGAACGCGACCGCCTGCGCCAGAAATATACCGACACTTACGTGGAAGTGCAGGAAAAGACTACAGAGATCGAAGCCTTGCGCAAGCGCATTAACGAAGAAGTCGGCCAGATCATAAAGGGTTTGCAATCCCACATCAGCGCTTTGAATAGCGAGGAATCTACCCTGCGAGCCAATGTGGCTTCCATCCAGTATCAAATTCGGGGTTTGTCGGGTAAGGATTTGGAAATGTCGAAATTGTCCCGCAGCATCCTCGAAACGGAAGAGATCTATTCGGCCTTGCAAAAACAGCGTGACGAGACGAGACTTTCCCGCACCAAAAAAGAGATGGTGGTGCGGGTAAAAGTAATCAGCGCCGCCGTGCCGCCCTTGGAACCCATCTCGGAACATAAATTCATCAAATTGGCGTTGGTGCTGTGCCTGGGGATCTTTGCCGGTATATCCATGGCCTTTTTCTTCGATTTCTTCGACCACTCTTTTCAGAGTGCCGAAGACGTACAACGCTACCTGAATCTTGATGTACTGGCCTCAATTCGGAGCTTTGAAAAACCGTGACGATCTACAAGGACATGATCAAGTGGGCTGAGAAGCGGGGCGAGGTGTTGGAAAGCCCGCTGGAAGCTGATGAGACTCCCGATGAGGCGCATCACCCACTACCCGGGGATCTGCCCCGACCTCTAGCCAATGACTTGCAAATGTTGCAGGAAAACATCGAAGCACTTCGTGGCCAGGATGAGTTTCGGACTGTCCTGGTTGCTTCAGCCGTGCGAGGCGAAGGGGCTTCCACTATTGCCGCCAATTGGTGCCGACTGCTGGCTCGAGATCGCCTCTCCGGAATGCCTATCAGCACCACTGACACTATCGGCGGCGGTATCCTTCTGATTGACGCCAACCTGCGCCGGCCAGTACAACATAGTCTTTTTGATCTGGATCGAAAACGCGGCTTGACGGAGCTTTTACAAGGCGAGCTGGACCTTCAGCAGGTGATTAAAGGAGTTTCGCGGCGTAATCTCTGGGTAATAACATCCGGTAAGCCCGCCGCCAATCCTGCCGACCTTTTGGGATCCATGCTGATGAGAGGCATTTTGGAAGAGTGCCGCCGTCGTTTCGAGTTTATCGTGGTGGATGCCGCACCGGTTTCTTTATACGCTGAAACCTTAGCCTTAGCCAAGCAGGTGGATGCCACCTTATTGGTAGTGCGCACCGGCCAAACCCGCTGGGAGGTGGCGGCTTCAGCTAAAAACCAGTTGCAAAAAGTAAATTCACGCATTTTAGGCGTAGTGTTAAATCAACGCAAATTCATCATTCCCGGCTGGATATATAAAAGAATTTGAGGTTCATGACCGAATGGTCAGAGTGGTCAGGCGAGAGGCAGAAATTTGATCAAGGACGACATCCGTAAAGGCTTTGCCAGCACTGTATATAACTATTTGGGCTTGTTCTTTGAAAAACTAATGACGGTCTTTGTGACCGTTTATGTCATTCGGCAATTGCCGATTGTGGATTATGGTGTTTTTAATCTATTTCAAGACACCATCGTTCTGGTCGAGGTGATTTTCGCGTTCGGCATCCCTTCGCTGATTGAGCGGTTTCTGCCGGAATTATATGAGCGAGGGTTGTTTGAGGAGCTGCGGCGCTGGGTTCGGCGAGCCTTGGTGGCTCGTTTTCTACTGGGAGTCTTGGGCGCCTTGATTTGCCTGTTCGGCCGTGAATATCTGGGGACCCTTCTTCACGCTGAGAAATTCTCAGCCTTGTACCCTGTCTTCGCCCTGGGATTGGTGTTCACCATTCTGAATACTACTTCCCAGATGGTGCTGGATACTTTCCTACAGCAGAAGCGGCGCAATGCTATTCGCGTCATCGTTTCCATGGTGCGAGCGGGATTGTATTTTTGTGCCATCTATTTCGGATTTGGTTTATTGGGGGTACTGTGGAGTTTCTCCATTTCCGCCATCGTGGGATCGGCGCTCTTTATATGGACGATCCATCATCAGAAGTTCCCTGCCAACATCACTCCGCGTACGGAAGGCTTGGGAAGTCTTCCGGGGCGAATGAAACGCTATGGCGGAATCAGTTATGCTAATGAAATGGGGAGTCTGATCTTGAGTCGTCGCGTGGACAACTACATGATCAGCACCTTTATTAATCCGGTGGCCGTAGGATTTTATTCTTTTGCCGCACGTATCGTGGATATGTTCATCGCTTTAACGCCCTTGAAGGTCGGAACGATGATCATTTCCACGATCCTATTTCGGCAATTCACTGAGAATCCAACCCAGGAGTTTTTGCAGCGCCGCTTCAATTTATTGACTAAACTATGCTATTACCTGACCTTGCCGTTACTGCTCATCTTAGTTGGTCTCAGTCGCCAGGTCACGATGATTATTGATCCCAAATATGTCACAGCCAGCGGCATCTTGGCGCTCATCGCCGTTTTTGAGATTTTCAATTCCTTTTCCTGGCCCATCGCTTGGATGGCGCAATCCGCCGAGAAACCCGAAGTGCAGCTTTATTCAAAAATCGGCGCAATATACAATATCATCAGCGCGCTGATTCTTATTCCGCTCTATGGGCCGTTAGGCGCTGCCTGGGCGACCGGCACTTCATCGTTAATGAAGAACATTTTAATGTATCTGTTTTTACGACGCCATCTACCGCTAACTTTCCCCTGGGTTTCCTTGGGGAAGTTGAGTTTAGCCGGTTTAGTTTCCTGGGGTATCCTAATTGCCCTGGAACCATTCGTGGACGGACTATTCCCCTTATTGTTAGCCGCTGCTGCCGGAGTTCTGGGTTTCGTATTGAGTTCCTGGCTGCTGCAACCCTTTAACCAGGCGGAACGCTCTTCGTTGGAAAAAGCGTTTGGCCGTCGCTTGCGGTTTGTATAAATGAATCTGATGGACCCCATTCAGGCTGTGCAAAAAGCCATTCGACCGGATGATAAAGGAACCGGTAAATACGCTCAAATTCGTCCCTTTCCATACCCCTTTAAGGCAGCACTGGCGATTTGCAATGATTTGGATGGGCTAACTACCTTCGAGCGGATGAAGGCCGTGCATGACGTCATGAACGGACATGCCACGACCCCTTGCGGTCCCGGCTTGGGTTTGGAGATCGGTGATTCCATGCATTTTTTCTCCGTTCACCCTCAAGCCGATGATACCTTAGCCTATTTTGATGGGTTGACTAATCAACCGGGGCCTGCCGCCTCGGCGCTACGAGAGGGGATTCAGGCGGGTCTGCTGGATACGCTGCATACCTGGGGGAATTATTCTCAAAAAGGAGGATTTTTCCGCGAGCAAGCCGAGTGGGCGGTGGCAGAAATGGAAAAATATGGCCTGCACCTGCCGCTCTGGACCAATCACGGCGACCGCCACAATTTCCAGAATTTGGGGCGTGCTGACTCCTTGGGCGACGTGCGGGAAACCTCCTCGGCACGAGGCGATAAAAGCCGAGTACTGGAATATCACGCGGATTTGGTTCACCAGATCGGCATTCGCTATTTATGGTTGAAGGAACTTACCGGCATTCCCGGCCAGGAAAGATTTCTTAATTGGCAGGATTGGCTGGAAGACGGATCGGAATTAGGGCGCTACTTTGCAAAAGGATTGGCCTCGCATGATCCCGTTGGTGGAACTGGTCGGCCACTGCAGTTGACCAATCATCTCCTGCGCCTGCGACCCTTGCGGGATGGCAACAGCTTTTACGAGATGCTGCGCTATGGATTCTTCATCAAAGATGGCGCCGATAACCTACCTGAGCTGCTGTCGTTACGCTTCCTGCGCCGGTTGGTTGAATCGGGAGGCGCTTGCCTGCTCTATATTCATCTGGGTAAGGGCCAACCCTCGCCGGAAGTACCATTCAGCAAGGAAAGCTATAACGCCCTGGCGCGATTGGCGGAATGGGCCCGCGCGGGGGATATTTGGGTAACGACTCCCTCTCGTTTGTGTCGCTACGTTGAGTTGCGTCAGCGTCTGAAACTGAATGCCTATTTAAGCGAAGGCGAGATGTGGTTGGCTGGTGACTTCGAACCCGCCGGCAGATTATCGGAACCAGAAATATCCGGGTTATCATTCTATCTACCGGAAGTGACTGCCGCTCAAAAACCCCCGGATGATACTCGGTTGGATTTGACTGCAGCGGGAAACGTCCTGGTGCAGAATCCACCCGATCACACTGGCAAAGTTTCCTATTCTGCGCCGTTGGAGCCGCTGGTCTATCCATGGGAATAAATTCCATGCCGACGATCGCCTTCATTATGCAGGCATTCTACGGCGACCGGATCGGCGGTGCAGAACGGCAAGTGCAATTGTTGGGGGAGGGCCTTCGGGATCAAGGTTGGCGAACCGTATATATCTGCGAACGACCGGTCGGGAAACCTCGCAGCGAAGTCGTTCTGGGGATGGAGGTCATTGCGCTGCCGTTACGTCAAAAGCGTAATGTCACCTTGAATTACAAGGCTCTGAAAGAGGCCATGCGGGAAAGCCGGGCGGACCTTTTTTACCAGAGGATCCGTCATCCGTACACCGGCATGGGAGTCTGGGCAGCGAGAAAGCTGAAAAAGCCCTTTGTTTGGGCTGCGGCCTCCACCGCCGATTTGGATCGCCGAGTGGATTATCGTAATCCCAACATCAGGCTGATATCACGAGAGCGTTTGGCACATCCCGTCAATCGGCGCATTGAGAGTTGGGGTATCCATAAGGCCGACGCCGTCATTCTGCAGACCATGGAACAGTTGCGGCTGTTGGAAACGAATTATCATCGCAGCGGCACGGTAATCCCAAATCACATTGTGAGTTGCACTACTGCTGAGGCAGTACCGCGACGCCAGCCTCCGGAAGTTTTATGGCTTTCCAATATCAAATCTTTCAAACGCCCGGAATTGTTCATTGCCTTAGCCCGACGTTGCCAGGATATGCCGGTGCGTTTCACGATGGTGGGCGGCTGTATGAATCCTGCGGCGTTGACTCCGATTCGTAGCGCTCAAGAGAGTGTGCCGAATTTCGCGTATATAGGACCGTTGTCGCCTGCAGAAGCGGAAGAACGCATCGCTGGTGCAACCGTACTGGTCAACACCAGCCTTTTTGAAGGCTTTCCCAATGCTTTTCAGCAAGCATGGTGTTATGGCGTCCCAACCTTGACGATGAATGCAGATCCGGATGGGATCATCAATCGTGAGAAATTGGGCAGCGCCTGCGCCTCCCTTGAAGACCTGGAAGTTGAATTGCGAAAGCTCTTGGGAAGCGCCGAAATTCGGGATAAAATTGCTATACACGCGCGTAGTTTCGCGCATAGTAATTATGAATTATCAGGGCTTCTGCCCGCTTATCTCAAACTATTCAATGAATTGCTACAATTATGAACGTATTATGGGTTAATTCAAGTCCAGGACAAAAAGTTAGCAACACCCACCTTTACGGCGTTCCCCGCGCGTTGGAAAAATTAGGTGTGCGCAGCTTTGTTCTGGTCGGAGGTCGAAGAGCTCCCAACATCCCTGAATTCTTTGTGCTGTTACCGATGCCTTTGAAGCGGTTGGGTATTTATCGTCTGCTGGTGACGATGGCTCTGCCGTGGTTGTGCTGGAAATATCGTCCCGACGTCGTGATCAGTGATTGGCAATCTGCGGGCATGACCTGGTTGCTGGTGTTGATGCGAAGGTTGGGCCTGTTCAATTTCCGTTTGGTTCATGATGTTCGCACCGTATCGGTTAAAAAGGATAACGATAGAGGCGAGAGAATCTGGATCAAATCGTTGCAATACGCGCATCGTCATTTCGACGGATTGACGACGATTACAGAACCCTTGAAGGACTTAATCAGTCGTCAATTTGATATTCCGGCAAGCCAGATCGCGGTATGGCAATCTGGCGTGGATTTGAATCATTTCCGACCGCAGAATGCCTCCTCTTTGCGCCGCGAATTGGATTTAGAAGACAAATTCGTCGTCTTTTATCATGGCGCGGTTGAGAGCAATAGGGGTATCCTGGAGCTGGCTGAATCAACGCATTATCTTGAGGATCTGCCTGACCTGAGATTATTAGTCGTTGGTTATGGCAGCGAGTGGAATAAATTGGTGGATTTAATCCGTGAATCGAAGTTGGATAAGGTCATTCTCAAGCCTAGCGTGCCCTATCATCAAATCCCGCAATGGATCGCTTGTGGCGACCTGTGTGTCGTGCCCTTGCCCAATCACCCTTGGTGGGTAGTTTCCAGCCCGCTAAAATTGATGGAATACCTGGCTATGGGGAAGCCGGTGATGCTGACGGAGATATTAGCCCATCGAGCCGTTATCACCCGCGACGAGGATGCGTTTTGGGTTCCTGAATGCGATCCTCAACAATTTGCTGAGGGAATTAGACGAGCCTATCAGCAACGTACTCGATTGCAGGAGTGGGGAATGAAGGGGCAGCGCCTGGCCGCTGAAAACCTGACCTGGGAGCGACAAGCTTCGCTTTTAAAAGATTACCTAATGCAGGTATCATCCAAAAAAATCAACCTGCGAAGCTCGGCAATATAATTTAAAGGCCCAACTCGGTCTTGAAGATCCTCTGGGTAAATTCCGGCAGGAGTAAAACCATGAGCAATACCAGGCTCTATGGTATCCCGCCGGTGCTGGAAGAGTGGGGGGATAAAAACATTGTGCTCATCGCCGGGCGCTCGGTCCAGCGATCCCTCCCGCCCTATTTTCTGCCCTTACCTGTACCTCTGGGCAGGTTAGGCGCATACCGCCTGCTGGTGGCTTTGATGCTCCCGTTTCTTTGCCTGAAATATCGCCCCCAGATCGTCCTGACCGATTGGACTTCGGCTCGTTTGACGTACCTGGTGCTGGTCATGCGGCGTTTAGGATTACTGCACGTTAAACTGGTTCACGACGTACGCACAGTTCCGGTAAAAGACGACGGGGGAAAAAGTTGGCAGGTATATGCCGCTTGTCTCCGTTACGCCAAGCGTTATTTCGATGGCTTAACTACGATTACGGAGCCACTAAGGGATGAGATTTGGGAGCGTTTTAAAATCCCCCGGAATAAAGTCGCAGTTTGGACCTCCGGCGTGGACGTGAATCATTTCAAACCCCGATTGGATGGCGATCTTCGCCGACACCTGGGTCTGGAAGATAAATTCGTCGCGTTTTATCACGGATCCGTAAATCTCAACCGCGGTGTGCTGGAACTGGCCTTAGCCACTCGTCATTTCGAAGATCTACCCAACTTCAGGTTGTTGATCGTGGGGGGCGGTAATAAATGGGCTAGTTTGCAGAAAGTCGTAAAGAATAATCAGTTGGAGAAAGTGATTTTACAACCGGCAGTGCCCTATGATCGTATTCCTGAGTGGATCGCATGTGCTGATTTATGTGTTGTGCCATTACCCAATCACCCTTGGTGGCGTGTCTCCAGCCC
>JAGVQJ010000120.1 GCA_020051775.1 Calditrichota bacterium
CCGGTGATGGCGATTTTCATTTTACATCCAGGTAGCGGAGCAAAAAGTCAGCCATTTTCGGGTAACAATCCAGTTTGTTGGACAACTTGGATACTCCGTGGCCTTCATCGAGATAGAGCAGATATTCCACGGTCTGTTTGCGTTTTTTCAAGGCTTTGACAATCTGTTCCGACTCTTCTCGCGGCACGCGCGGATCGTTGGCACCCTGGATGACCAGCAGTGGGGCTTTGATCCTATCCACCTTGCGGATGGGACTGATGGAGGCCAGAAAGTCGCGGTCGTGGGCCAGTGAACCGTATTCGGCTTCACGGTTGGCGCGGCGCCATGCTCCGGTATTTTCCAAGAAAGTCACCCAGTTGGAAATCCCCACTAAATCCACGCCTGCAGCCCAAAGATCGGGTTGCTCGGTTAATGCGGCCAATGCCATGTATCCGCCATAACTGCCTCCGAAGACCGCCAGTTTGCGAGGATGAGCATACCTCTGCTCGATCAGCCATTTGGCGGCATATTCCATATCCTTAACGGAATCCAATCGCTTGCGGCCATCGTCCAGATGGGTATATGCACGTCCATAACCGGTGGAGCCTCGCACATTAGGTTCGAAGACGGCCAAGCCTCGGTTCAGGAAATACTGAGTCGTGCCGGACAGATAGGGCAGCGCCTGGGATTCCGGGCCACCATGTAGCTTTACCACTACGGCCAGGGAATCACCCTGACTTGCGCCCAAGGGAAGATAAAGAAAGCCGGGAATCATGAGATTATCGAAGCTGCGATAGTGCACCAATTGAGGCGCTACCAGAGTTCCAGGGTCAATACCTGCCAGAGTGCTCTGAGTCAGGCGCAGCAATTCTCCGGTGTAAAGGTAGTAAACCCACACATCGGTATTATGTGTGGCGTTGTTGAAATTGAAAATCAGTCGAGTGTTATCGCACGAAAAACTGAACCCGCTGATCATCCCTGACGGCAAAGGAGGCGGAGGCAGTTCGCGATTGTGCGTGAGATCCTTAAGGTGAAATTCACAATGACCGTCATTATTCACCATCCAGGCCAACAGCGATCCGTCGCGTGAAAGGGTGACCCCTTCCAGATCCCAGGGCGGCGTTTCGATCCAGTCCAACCGGTTTTCCACGATATTATAGTAAGCCAGGCCCTGAAACTCTCGACCTTCGTCGCTGATCAAGTAAAAACCCCGATTGTCAGGCGTCCAAACTGCTCCCAGGTATACCGCCTGCCCCTGGTGCGACGTAAGCAGGCGAGCCTCACCGGTGATCGCGTTGACGAGATAGAGATTATTGTTGTAACTGGATTCATCGTCAGAAACCACTAACCAGCGGTCATCAGGCGACCAGCCGTAACTGGAAAGCTGAGCGTTTTTCTGCAACAGCAGGCGCGCCGAATCTGTTTGCAAATCGAATAGGTAGAGGTCAAAGAAACCTTTGTCCCGAACATTGGACGTATATGCGAAACGGTTATTATCCCAGGACCAGCCTCCAAAACTGAAGATGGCTTTATCATTGAAAGTGAGGCGGCGGGGTGATTCCCCATTAGGGTTTGTGAGGTAAAACTGGTCGCGCTCGCTGCCACCGGCATCCGCGGCGATTAATATACGTTTCCCGTCCCGCGAAAGCGCTGCACCACTTATACCGTCACCGAAAAAAGTCAACTGAAGCGGCCAACCGCCGCGAGCCTCGATCATGTAAGCTTGAGGCACGCCGGTGATGTCGGAGAGAAATACGGCGCTATGACCATCCGGGGTGAATTGCCCACCCCAGGCGGTGCGGATGTTCAGATACTGCTCAAAGCTGTACTGCGGTGGTTTTCCCGGCAAGGCCTGTGCCAGGAGAAAAATCGCTAAAAGTGCGAAGTTCAGAATTTTCATGTTGTTCGAGGTATTTCCTGTAAGGTCTTTTCGATATTTCTCAGATGATAATAATTCTGACCAGATTGCGCTAACATCACGGGAAATTCCTATAAATCACAAAATTGATGGAAGGATTCTTTTACAGTCAGCAGGGGTAAAACGCCTCTACGGTCGTCCTCTTCCCAATCGTTGAATGCTTCCCAATCAGCCATGTTCAAGCTCATGAATTCGCATTTTATGTCCAGTTAACGATTCTCGGCCATCTGCTCAATAATCACACAATCATCACGGGCACCTTGACCCGGTGACGAACTATATCGGCCGTGGTGCCGTGCAGCAGGTCGCTGAGGTTGCGGTGCCCGTGCGCGCCCATGATCAAGAGGTCAGCGTTCAGTGATTCGACCAACGCCGGAATCTCCTTCACCGGACGGCCAAATCCAAGGCCGGTTTCTACAGCGTAGCCCAAGCCGCGCAAGGCCTCGGCGTATTTTTCCAAGCGTTCGCGGTCAATGCGCGATTCGGTATCCTCCACTTCACCACCCAAGGTACGGGCGGCGGCGCTCTCGACGACGTGCATCAACATCAGAGTGGCTCCGGAAGCGGCCAGGGACGCTCCGTGCGAGATCACTTTGGCGTCCGCTGGGCCAAAATCCAGCGCCAGAGCGACACGCCGATAAGGCGATACCAGTTTTAAATCCGGCATAATGGGCTCGCCGTGAATATAGGGTTCTCCCGGGATTGTCAAGGGGCGAAGTCTTGCTGCGACCCAGGGACGTAAAGTAACATAGATCAGTAAGCCTGATACGATTCCAAGACCAGGAAGAACGGCAACATAGATAAACCAAGCTCCGGGATAAGCCGTCATCCATTGTTCGAGCGTCCCCCGGACCAACCACGCGTTTAGCCCCACGATAATGGTGGTTACGATCCAAGATAAACCGCGCGTCCAGACCGGAATGGCAAACTCGCCCATGATCTTGCGGTCGCTGACAAAATGCACCAGTGGAATAACGGCGAAGGGAAGCTGCAAACTTAGCACCACCTGCGACAGCACCAGCAACGACCCCGTAGCCTGTTCGCCTATGTAAACGATGGTGAGCACTGCAGGAATGATGGCGATCATGCGAGTGATCAAACGACGAATCCAGGGCAGAAGGCGCAGATTAATAAAACCTTCCATGACGATCTGCCCGGCCAGCGTCCCGGTGATCGTAGACGATTGTCCCGAAGCTAATAACGCGACGCCAAAGAGAATGGGCGCTAAGGCAACTCCCACCAGCGGTTCCAGCAACCGATGGGCATCCTGGATCTCGGCAACGTCATGATAACCTCCGCGGTAAAACACTGCCGCCGCCATGATCAGGATGGCGCTGTTGACCAAAAAGGCAGCATTCAACGCCACTGTAGAATCAATTAAATTAAACTTCAATGCCTGACGAATACCACCGGGGGTTTTCTCAATGCGCCGCGATTGCACCAGGGCCGAGTGCAGATACAGGTTATGCGGCATGACAGTGGCGCCCAGAATACCGATGGCGATATAGAGCGCACCCTGATCATGCAGACTCGGGGCGAATCCCCGCAGGATCCCGCCCCATTCAGGCTTGGCGAGAAAAACCTCAATTCCCATGCACACGCCGATGGTAGTCACCAGCATGACGATGAAAGCTTCCGTTTTGCGCATTCCCAATTGAGTCAAAAAAAGCAGGAGCAAGGCGTCGAAAGCGGTAATCAACACGCCATAAAGCAGAGGTATTCCAAAGAGCAATTGCATACCGATGGCCGATCCAACAACCTCCGCCAGATCGCAAGCCGCAATCGCGACTTCACAGAGCAACCATAAGGGGATATTGATCCATGATGGATAATAGGCTCGACATGCCTGGGCCAGATCTCTTCCAGCAACTATACCCAGGCGTGCAGACAGGCTCTGTAGCAATACCGCCATGCCGTTGGACATGGCCAACACCCAAATCAAACTGTAGCCGTACTTGCTGCCTCCCGCTATGTCGGTGGCCCAATTGCCCGGATCCATATACCCGACACTGACCAGATACGCAGGTCCCACGAAGGCGAAGAGGCGTTTCCAAAAGCTCGCTTGCTGAAATACTGGAACCGTGCCGTGAACTTCGGAAAGAGATACTTGGGGTCTTTTATTTTTCATAACGGGTTAAAATGAAATATTAATATTTGCGAATGGAATAATACGAAGTCTAAAGAGGTTTAATTTGATCTGAATTAAAAATTCTTATTGAACTCCCTCTCAATTTCTAACGCCTCAATGGATTCATCCAGGTAGGCGTCCTGATGAAAATTAAACCAACGCGAATTTGGCCGCCTCCGAGTAACGCGATGGATATTCAGCAGATGTCTTGCGGTGATGTTGTCGGTGGTGATATTGTCAGCGCCGGAACCGCAGCTTAAAGTGAAAGACGGGCTTAGAGTATTGACCGTGCCGCCAACAGCTCCAAAGGTCGAAGGAATGTTGACCAGGATGCGGCTGACGTTAATGGTACGGGAGAAATACTCGATGCGTTCATCGGAATTTGAGTGGATGACCGCGGTATGGCCCTGCCCGCCAAAGCGGGTGATTTCACTGCAACGCTTGATCGCCGCGTCGAAATCCTCTTCGATATAGAATGCCAGAATCGGCGCCAGAATTTCCGCGGACAAGGGGTAGGCACGACCAACCTTGTCGAGGATGCCGATAAGAAGGATCGCATCTTGAGGCACCTCTATCCCGGCGGCTTGCGCGATGTGTTGCACAGACTGTCCCACCACAGTGGGAGTCATCATACCACGTTCTTGGTCGTAGGCAATCCTGCCAACCTTCTCGACCTCCTCCGCATTTAATATGTAGGCGCCCTGCTTTTGAAACTCGGCCAGTAATTGATCCGCAATTACCCTACGGGTCACAACAGCCTGTTCACTCGCGCAAACGGTACCGTTATCGAATGTTTTAGATGAAATAATGCATTTCACAGCATAGGGAAGGTCAGCGGTCACACCGACTGCCGCGGGAACATTTCCCGGGCCAACCCCAATCGCCGGTTTGCCCGACATGGATGCCTTGCGCACTACCGACTCAGTACCAGTGGCTAATATAAATCCCAGCCGAGAATGGCCCATCAATTCATCGAGCGTATTAGGCGAAGGTTTGTCCAACCATTGCAGGCAATTCTCAGGCGCACCGGCTTCCAAAGCCGCCCGGTAACACAATTCTGCCGCGGCTTTGATGCAGCCGCGCGCTGCTTGGTGCGGGCTGATGATTAACGGATTGCGCGTTTTCAGACAAATCAGCGCTTTGAAGATCGTCGTCGAAGTGGGGTTGGTGACGGGGATGAATCCCAGGATTGGTCCAATCGGCTGCGCCACTTCAATGATGCCGTTGCGCGGATTCTCATAGATCACGCCCACGGTTTTCTGGTGGCGAATGTCCTCGTAAACGAGTTGCGAGGCGATGACATTCTTGATCACCTTGTGCTGCCAGACACCCATACCGGTCTCTTCATGCGCCATCTTGGCCAGTGACACGCGCTGATCCAGCGCGGCCAGATAAACGGCGCGCACGATTTCATCCGTCTTTTTCTGATCGAAGGTGCGGAATGAGGAGGAGGCGACGACCGCCTTTTCCATGATTTCCTGGGCACGAGACATCAGGTTTCCCTATTAATGCAATTTGCCTATAACCTTCTCCACACGATAGGTTCCCCGGGGAAATTTGTCTTTGTCCGGGAATTCATTCCCGGACAAAGGATTGTGACGCGAGTCGGGACAAGCCCGACCCCTTCGTAAGTTGATTCTCTGGATTCCAGCCTGCGCTGGAATGACATATTATAGTCGGAAGAGACGCCTGTCCCATCAACTCCTGTTTCCTGACTTCTGTCTCCTGTATTCTAAATTTAAATCATCTCCCCCATCTCCAGCGCTGGGTGCCCCACTGCGGCTAGATGTTCAACCAGCTTCTCCAGATCGTCGGTGATGGTTTCGTCGGCGATTTTTCCGGGGAGGTCGGGGAGGCCGATGGCCTCGCAGCGTTCGGCTAACTTATCGCCCAGGCGATTCTTCAGATTGGTGGTCATCCAGACCACGCGCTTCAAGCCCCCGTCGGCGCTGATGAACTTCTTCGAGATCACGTACAGTGTGCCGATGCCGATGAAGCCGGGAGTCTGCTGGCCGCCGCCTACGACTTCGGCTAAACTACTGAAGGTCATGCCTGCTGGAGTCATGCCCTGGAATTCACGATCCACGATCATGACGCCTCCCGTACCCGGCAGCACGCAGGCGATAGCCTCGAAACAGCCGCAGGAAGTCATGGGATCTTCGAGCATGGAATAGGCGCTAAAGTGTTCTACGGAACTATTTGACCGAGCGTAGACGAATTCATTGATTCCTCTCCATTTGCCTTTGACGGGATCGAGAATTTCCCCCTTTAACACCGGCTGATTGCCTCCGGTGGGGTTGATTTCGTAGGCGGCTTTGCCATCCAGCCAGTTGTACGCTCCGCACAATCCCAACCGCTCCGGCGTGATGATGCAGACGTGGTTGGGCGCATAGGATTGGCAGAGCTGGCAGGAATAGAATGTGTCCACCGATTCGTCGGTCATTTCACCCATGCGGCGGTCGCGGTCGTCGTAGCCCGCTTGCGCCACGGCGGCCATTGGTTCGACGTCTTCGGCTTTCGTGTAAATGGTCACCTGGATCTTGTCCACGATGGCGGGAAACTCGTTTAGGATCAGCGAGCGCAGTACCACGCCCAGGTGGCGGAATTTGAATCCTGCCGCTTTCGCCTGTTTGGAAATTCGCAACCAGATGACGTTCCTCTGCCCCAGGTGCATAACTCCCATGGGCATGGAAAGGAAGGAATGGATGTGGCGTTCCAGGATGCTCTCGAAATCCTTCTGCATCTTACGACCGGCGACTTCCACGCGAATGGCTAACGGCAATTGGGCGCGGTCTTCCACATCGTCAATCTCGGGGCCGACGACTTCGATTTTGCCGTCTTCGACTTCATCCAACTTACGCATGGTCAAGTATTCAAAGGCGGTTGTATACTTTCCACCGAATTCTACGGCCAGATCATCCTTGCGCACCCGCTCTCCCTCGAAGGCAGTGCCATACCGAACCGGGATGTCAATCTTCTGGATTTTTATTTTCAAACCGCGCACTTCGATCGCTCGCGAAGGCATGTCATCGTGGGAAATACCTGATACGACGTGTTCGTAGGTGCAAATGCCGGAAGGCAGGATCTGGGGAATATCGGTGTCGGCGATGACGGGAAAGCCGAAGTTGATCGCTCCGGCGGCCGTAGCATACTTCTCATCATCCACTTCGCCCAAAGCCAGTACGAAGGCGTTGACGCGTTGCTTGTTATAAAGCAGGATATCGCGGGCTTCGCGCAGTCCACCGGGAGCCAGCCCCCCAAAGGTCATGGCGGCGCGTGCCGCAAACCCTAACGCCCATACAGCCGCGGAGGTCTCCTTGCCGTAGGGAACCAGGTAGGTTTCCCAATTCATCTCCACGCCGGCTTCTTCCAACTGTTCCGCCATGGAGACGCCATTCGTACAAGACGCCATGAACACCAGGATGTTGCGTTCCTGCAGGTCGCGAGCCAGTTTGACGGCGGCTTCGGTTGTAGGCAGCCCCCCCACACAAGCAGCAAATCCGGGCATGCGGCCATCCACCAGCTTGATCCCCTGTTCGCGAAGGATAGCATCCGACGTGGCTCCCAACCAAATGCCGGAATAAGGTCCGCCGTTGCGAGCGTACTTCAAACCTTCGATGACTTCCTGCGCGAAGAGCGTAGCCATACCGGCATCCAAAGCGTCGCCCAGGTAGGGCAGCCATAGATTGTCTGAGGGGATCGGTTTAAGCAACGTGCGGGAATGCTGCAAAACCTCGCGCATATCCCCGATCTTTTTCACCCGCAGGCCCATCATGGCCAGAATGACCGGCAAATTGTAGGCGGTGTCGGGCAGTTTGATCCCGGCGACGGGCCCGAGCTCTTTTAAGGCCAGCTCGAGCTGCTCCTCAGCACGGGCAACGATTTTATGTGCGCCTCGAATGGCGGCGGTAGCAATGATTTTAGACATGTATAGCTCTTGGCTATTAGCTGTTGGAATCGTAGTGGAGTCAACTTAGACCCCCAATAAAACTGAGATGTGTGGTCTTGTTTATCTAATCAAACCTGCTGGAGGTTGTGCCCCCGGCAGAAAGGATTGGAAGCGATTATTGATTTGTAATACTCCAATACGCCGCATTCGTTCTATTATGTTGAATTGCGGTAAGGGCCGCGGTTTGATCGTCTATAAAGTCGTTTAGCCCGGTCTCAACCGGTATCATAATTGACCAGGGGTATAAAGATGCCGAAGTAGGGTGAATGTACCCCAAAGAATGACCCAATTCGTGGGCGCAAATCCGGTCGGCCAGGAGCATGGGTTCTAAATCTTCATCTATAATGATTTGGTCAATCCGAATCGGGGGATCCTGCACAATTCCCCACATACCGGGAACGAAGAAATTTATAAAGCAGAAATAAATACCCCCATTATCCATGACGTAAGTGCAATCAGGGGCGACAAAATATACAGGACAGTCATTCGCCTGATTCAGATTCCTTACGACCGAATTATAACCGTCATACCCATCGCGCGGCAGTATGCCCTGAAGTGCATTCACAGCGGCACGGTGCAGATCAACAAGCGCTTCGGGCGGTGTCGGCGGGATATAGACAGCAATGGAATCATAGCCCAGTATCTTCCACGACTGTAAGTCGTTATGAACTGACCATACATCAAATACTTCCACCCAATATCCAAGATCTACTGCAATCGAGTCAGTCGGATCGCTCAATTTAGCAATTTTCGTCGGAACCAATTGCTCGTTGTATTCACAAATCTCATTGACGTTCAACGAATCACGTTCGATGTCAAAATACCTTCCCACCTCATCTGGATCAGCTTCATCGCGAATAATCAAAGTGATGAACTCATCTTTAACCCGCGCTGTGGTAGTAGCAAGTTGCATAATCAGTGGCGGCTGTAGATAACCATTTACCATGTTACCATCTATAATGACAATTTTCTGCATCGAAGGGATTCCGATGATAAACATCGGATCGGCAACCAGGAAGTATACTCCGGAGGGCAAGTGCTTATCCCGTATCAGTCGCTCGACATTCTGATTTACGCCGATCCGGCAGAGCATTTGACCCAATATATTATAAAGCCGGAGATCACCGGGCGAAAGTCCCTTACCAAAAGGCGGAACACCTTCTGAAATTACACTTGATACGGACAAACTATAGCGACCATTGCTATCCGTGAAACACATACCCATCTCCGCAGCAGAAACGCTGATGTTGGAAAGGGGTTGCCCGGTGATGGCGTCTGTGATTTGACCGTAAATTTGTTGTGAAAGAGAAGTCCGGCAGAGGAACAGCAAGACCACGACACTGCTCAGGAAGTGCAGGGTAGTTCTTAGCCAAGATCGCATAAACCCTTCCAATTTAATCTTAAATTTTATTCCACTCCCAAATTTCAAAACGAAGTATTTCTAGTAACTTGACGCCGCATTGCTTCATGGTCAGCAAAGCGTGGCCGCGGTGATGGTCTTCATGAGATATGTAATACCCAATCATAGGCACGACCCCGCGTTGGAAATTGGACACGGCTCCACTTTTTTCTAAGCAATACTGGATATACTTATCCATCACTTCACCGGAATGACGAAAAGCTTCCAGCAATTCCGTTTTATTGGGATTTGCGCCTTTGTCGAATTCCGAAACTTTAGTTCCCAGCTTTTTTGAAAAAGCCTGCAAGCGAACAGCCCGCACATTATGTACATGCGCCCACTGGCGAGCTACATCTCTGCCGCCGCGCGCGCTTAAAGTGGCCTTGTATCCCTCTTCAGGTATGTTCTCGAGGAACAACATCGTGATCCGGTGATGGATGCGCCAGGTTTCGAGGATTTGATTCTCAAGATCAGTCATTTACAATCTCACGCGGAGACACAAAGACGTTAAAAACGCAATCTATTGTATCAACTCTCTATATTCAGTTTCCCCAAACGCTTCACTTTGCACTTTCACCAGCGGTAAAACTCTGGCGAAGTCGGAACGCCCCGCGATCAAATCATCCTTGATCGTCGAAACGTCCACGCGCTTGCGCATCAGATTGGAGAGCACCCCAGCACCCTCCACTTTGCCCATAAGGACAGCTCCGACCAGAAGATTCCCTTGGAACACGAGCTTCCAATACAAGCCCTTTTCTTTCAGCATTCGGCTGTGAGTTTCATAGCCTTCACCTTTGGGTTTGACGATGCCCATGCTGATGAAGGGCACGCCGAAGAATTCCGCGGCATTCAGCCGCATGGACCCATCGTAGCGGCGCTGAACACCGATCATATTGAATCCAGCCACTCGACCTTGCTGATAGGCGCCCGGCCAGACGGCATTGATCGTTGATTGGCAGGCGACGCGATCCCAGGTGACGGCCACGTCTCCGGCGGCATAGATGCCCGCTTCATCCGTAGCCATGTGGTCATTTACCAGTATGCCACGATCGACTCGAATTAATGTACCCTGCGCTAGTTCCACGTTGGGAGCCACCCCTTTGCCGGTTATTACGATTTGTGCCGGGACTGAAGTTCCGTCATAGAAGCGAACGCCCTCCACGCTATCAGCGCCGGTGAATTCCACCGGTTGGAGGCCGGTTTTCACCGCAATGCCGTTTTTCTCGAACAGCGCCTGGAAAAAGTCGCCGCACTCGGCGTCGGCAATCTGCGACAGCGGATGATCCGAGGCAATGGCGATGGTGGTTTCAACTTTGTGATGATGAAGTCCTGAAGCGGCCTGCAAGCCTATGCAGCCTCCACCCAACACCACCGCCTGGCGAGCATTTTTCACGGCTTGGTGGATGGCGATCAGGTCGCCATAGGTGCGAAATCCGAAAACTCCGAGTTTTTCTTCGCCGGGAACGCCGGTTTTTTGCGGAGATCCTCCCGTGGCCAAAAGCAACCGGTCATAAGGAACGGCTTCTCCGTCATCCAGAACGACGACTTTGGTAGTTGTATCCAAACCTATGGCACGCCGCCCAAGCATCGGTTGAACGTTCTTTTCCTTGTAAAAAGATGAACTCCGCAGTTCCAGATTGGCTCCTTGAGGAAGCCAGCCGGCCAGCTCGTAGGAAATCAGCGCGCGGCTGTAAGCGGATTCCGGCTCTGCGCTGATGACGATTAATGATGACTCGGTGTCTACTTCACGGATGGCTTCTATAGCCCCTACCGCAGCGGCGGAATTACCGATGATCACGTAGTTCATGGCTGCCTCCAGGCGTTGAATTCATCCGCATTCCCATAGATCAACGCTTTCGTCGGGCAGGATTGCACACAGGCAGGGCCGGAGGCGCTACCGGTACAGAGGTCGCATTTGGTGGCCTTGGCGCGATCCATGTCAGGAGAAACCGCTCCGAAGGGACAGACCATCACGCACATCCAACAACCAACGCATTTGGCCAGATTGATCTGCACTTCGCCGGTTTTTAAGTCCTTGGATATGGCGCCGGATTTGCAGGCGAAGAGGCAGTCCGGTTCGGTGCAATGGCGGCAATTCACAGGGAGTTTCACGCCGTTCACTGCCTGCACGTCCATGCGGTAGCGCGGGGGAGGCGATTCAAACAGAGCCGAAAGCAGCTCTTTGGAGGCGGAGTGTTCCACGGCGCAGGCGATTTCACAGGATCGGCAACCGGTGCATAGATCTGGGCGGGCGTAGACTTTTCGTGAGTTTCGCATCAGGCGGTCCTGGACATTTCGACAGGGTACAGCATGGGGTGCAACTTCAAGGCGGCGCGCTTGGCGTCCAGATGCTCGATGACACCTTGGGCGATCTTATGGGGATCGGAATCGAAGACCCAGTGTGCTCCGAAATCTTTTTCAAGACCGGCGGTCAGGTAATTGAAGACCTCGGGACTTCCCAGAACGCGTGGCGCAGGGTTGAAGAAAGTGGTGATTCCAGAAGCCACCGCGTAAAGCCCAATTGCCACAGCTTTCTCCGACATGGCTTCGGCAGCCACCGCTGCCACGGGAAGTTGGCTCAGGTCATCCCCGATACCGCCTTCACGCACCATTTCGCAACAGGCGATCAAAATGCGGGAATTATCCACACAGGAACCCATGTGCAGTACCGGAGGTATGCCGACCGCTGCGCAAATCTCCTGTAAACCCTTACCCGCAAATTCCAGGGCGGCTTCCGGAGTTAACATCCCGGCCTTGGCACAGGCGATGGCTGCACAGCCGGTTTCAACCACTAACACATCATGCTTTAACAGCTCTTTCACGATAGCGAGATGATTATAGTCGTGTTGTACTCGCACGGTGTTGCATCCCACGACGCCGACGACACCGCGCAAGCGGCCGGCCATGATACCGTCATTCAGTGGGCGATAGCTGCCACGGTAGGTGCCACCCAGGTGGTGAAAGGTGTTTTCCGCTGTGAAACCAGCCACTAAGTCCATACTCTGCGGCGGGATGTCCACGCGGGCGGGATCACGGCGGCAAAAATTGTCGGCAGCCGAACGCAGGATGCGGCGAGCGGTTTCCAGAGCGTGGCGTTCCTCGAAAGGAACGTGGTCTACACCGGCGATTCGCGCTTTGTTTGAAGTCGTGATTAGCTTCGTGTGAAAATGCTTCGCCACTCCTGCCAACCCCGGCATCACGCACTGCACGTCCACGACCATAGAATCTACCGCACCCGTGGTGACTGCCAGCTCCTGCTGCAAGAAGTTGCCGGCTACCGGCATGCCCTGGCGCATCAAAATTTCATTGGCAGTGCAGCAGATGCCCGCCAATATGATCCCGGCAGCGCCTTTCGATTTGGCATAATCGAGAATCTCTACTTCGCGAGCGGCGCGCGCCAGCATTTCGGAGAGCACCGGTTCATGGCCGTGGACTACGACATTGACACAATCCGCCTTCAGCACTCCCAGGTTGACTTTTGACCGAACGGGGCGTGGCGAACCAAAGAGCACGTCCTGCAGTTCGGTAGCGATCATGGAGCCACCCCAGCCGTCTGCCAGGGCACAGCGCGCCGCAGATAATATCAGGCTGCGATAGTCCGAGTCCACGCCTTCATGCGTACGGTGCAGGCATTCGACGACTTCACGATCAATGGCGCGCGGGGTGACACCGGCACGTTCCCAGCGTTCCTGCTGCACCTTGGGGGCGCGCTTCAAGAAGGCCAGCGTACCATCCTGTTTGCCGAATTCATCCGTTAGAAAATGACCCACTTTGGCGGCCAGATCAACCTGGGACAAGTTCTCAGTTTTTATGCCCAATTCGGTGGCCAACTTTCCTAACTTGACCGGATCGCTCACTTGGTAACCAGGCGCCTTTCCCTTGGCGGTATCCAGCAAGGTGTGGCAAACACCCCGAGCATGGTCTGAATGAGCGGCGGTGCCGGCGGATACGGCGCGGGTAAAATTGCGCGCCGAAATGGTGTTGCGGTCGGCTCCGCAGGCGCCCCGCAGATCCTCTTTGGAGAAGGGATCAATGCGGCAAGGGCCCATGTAGCAGATCGTGCAGCAAAGTCCCAGGTCGCCGAAGGCGCACAAGGGGAGCATCGTTTCGTGGCGTTCCCAGGCGGTGGCGACGTCCAACTGACGCGCATGGTCATGAGCGCTTATGGTAGCAGGATCTGCTGATTTATTCGTTTTAGTCATAGGATCGGAATCAAGGGATTAGGATTTTAGGGTTGTAAACGGCATAATTTCAAAAGATTAAGAAGCAATATCGGACTGGAGCGATCGGAGAAAATGGAAATAGGCTTGATAAGAGGCAATTTCACCGGAAATATCCAACAAACTTTGTCCAGCCAATTCCGCGTTAAAAATTACAGAATCCTGGGGAACGAGTCCCACCGCTTCAAAAGAATATAAATCCAGGCGACTACGGGCTGCTTCCATCACTTTCTCTTCCATTCCAGCGGGTATTCGGTTTAATAATAATAGCTTGCAATCCACCCGGGTTTTCAAGCTACTTGTCAGATCCAGAATAGTGGCCAGGGTGTCCAAGGCTTTTATCGTGGGGTCGGCCACCAAAATCATAACCTGAACGTCTCGCGTGGTGCGACGGGATATATGCTCCAAACCGGCCTCACAATCTATGATCGAGGCGCGATAGTTTGTCGTTAACCGGTCTAAGTGATCCCGCAGCACATTATTTACGAAGCAATAGCACCCGGAGCCTTCCGGTCTGCCCATAGCCAGAAAATCAAAACCCTGGGCTTCCACCACCGCTTGCTGAACCTTCAAAGCCAGATACTGTTGTTTGGGAGTGTCTTCGGGGATGCCTTTGGCGGTAGACCGCGTATCTTCACGTATGCCTCCGACGGTCTCTTCGACTTCCACACCCAGCACTGCACCAAAGCAGGAGCTGGGATCGGCATCAATAGCCAACAGGGGTCGCACGCCTTTCTCCAACAAGTATCGCAACGTAAAGGCGGCCAGAGTAGTTTTGCCCACGCCTCCTTTGCCGACTACCGCAATACAAGGAGAGGTTGCCATAGCCTTAACCGGCCTTCTTCTTTACGAGAAATTCTGCACGCACCTGCTGAGAAATTTCATTAAGCACGCTCAGAACCTTCTCGGCTTGCTCTTCGCTTAAAGTTCCCATACCGCATGAGGGAGTCAGAAGAGCCTGTTTAAGTAACTGGCGCTTCTTTAAACCCCGCTGGGCTAACTGATCCACTTTTCCCAGGAAATTGAGGCGAAGATCTTCGGGCGAAGATTCCTTAGCTTGCGGTGAAGTGGGCACGATCCCCCACGCCAGTACGCCGCCACGATTCAGAAATCCCTGGAGTTGTTCGGTGTATAGGGTCATGCCCTGAAAATATTCGTAAGCGTCGAAATTGATAATATCCACCTGGCAGTCCATCAGAATGGACCAGTCTGTGTTGCCGCAACAGTGCACTCCGACCAGAGCCTGTTCCTGATGGATGGCGCTGACGATTTCCCCTAAATACTGCAGCACTTGTTCGCGATTGAGATTGATAAAGGCTGAACCAAAACTGGATAAGTATGGCTCATCAATGAAGATAATGACGCGAGGCCAGAGGGTGCGTAGTCGGCGGATCTGCCAACGGACCTTCAGCGCCAGACTCTTCAGAATCGCGTCAAATACTTCTTCATGATAGAGGATGGAGCGCTTGCGTTCATCGGTGATCATCAATCCAAAGCTGACAGGGCCCGTAATCTGCCCTTTGACCCAACCCATCTCTGCCGGCTTGCGTCTCCATAAGCAGTCAATAAAGGCCCATAGGCCCGCGGAGTGGTCAGGGCTGATGGCGAAATATTCCAGATCCTCTGCGAGGACACGTTCATAGAACCGTTCCAAATCTATGTAAATATCCCCGGAGAGATCCATGTGCATGCGCTTACCCACGGGATCCAGATGTACGAACGGCATACCCGAGGAATATTGGAGGTACATGGATTCCAGATACCAAGCATTGGGTAACTGCGGCCAGGTGGGGATCTGGGGTAGATATTTTAAGACCAAATCCACGCCTTCTTGTGGATTAAGATGCGGCAAGCTCCCCACAGCAGTGGGTAGACAGAATGGCGAAAACGTCATAGTTGTTGTAATTCCTGCACCTAAAGTTGATTGTTAAATATACTAAGAATGCCAACCCGAAGCAAGGATTTTTTCCTCTAAGCCTATAGCCCACCCAAAAAAGCAAAGGGCGGATGGGGTGCGCCCCGATCCGCCCTTTGACTGTAACGATGAACTTATGACTCCAGCAATTCCGGCTCTTTCGCGGTAATAATCTCAGCCACGGCCTCCTCAGCCCGCTTGGCCAGTAGCGGGATGCAGACACTGAAGGTCGTGCCCTTGCCCACCTCTGAATCAACCTCGATGCGAGCATCGTATTTCTTCAGCAACTGATAGGCGCTTGACAACCCCAATCCGGTGCCGGTAGGTTCGGAACCATTTTGTCGGCCGTTAGATGGTTTGGTGGTGAAGAAAGGATCGAAAATGTGCGGCAGATGTTCGGAAGGAATGCCGCACCCGGAATCGCTGATCTGCACTACGATTTCTTCTTTGGGATTAATCATCGTCCTGACGCCCAGCCGTTTAACCGGGCAATCATGCATGGCATCCAGTGCGTTTTTGATGAGATTAATGAGCGCCTGGGAGAAGTCGCTATAAATGCCTTGCAAGGCCGGCAGTGACGGATCAAAATTGAATTCCTTCTGAACGCGGTGTTTGAAAACCAGGTCGGCATTCAAGAAGTTCAGCTCTTCGATCAGAAGCTGGTTCAGATTAATCTCGCGGTTTTCGCGATCCTGCTCCTGACGGCTTTTAAAGAGCATATTGTTGATGATGGCGCTGATGCGCTGCGCTTGATTGAGCATATCTTCCATGTAAGGAAGGTCGTCGCGCGTCAGTTTCAACAATTCGATATGGTTGATTAGACCTTGCAAGGGCACGTTCACATTATGGGCAATGCCCGCTGCCAACATGCCGATAGAAGAAAGTTTGGCATGTTGTATCAGCTCAAGCTGCATCTCCTTCTGGCGGGCTTCGAGCCGTTTGCGTTCAGAGATATCTCGTAAAATCCCTTGTACCGCCGGTTTGCCCTCATATGTGACATAGCTGACGCTGACGTCCACATCCAGCACTTTACCGGATTTAGACAGCGCTTTGAATTCATAGTTGGGCGGGATTATCTCGCCAGCGGCGACGCGGCGGGTTCTCTCCTCTATCAAGGGCACGGATTCCGGCGCGACCAGCTTCATAAAATTGAAATCCGGCTGGTTGACTTCATCTAGTTTGAACTCCAACAGCTCTTCGAATCTGGGGTTCACATAGACAAAGCGCTTATCCTGAAGGATGTAGATGATATCATTGGAGCACTCGAATAATCGGCGGTACTTGGATTCAGAATCAAGCACGCGCTCGATGAGACGTTGGTGCTGAATGTAAAGGGATAATTGGGGCTGGATCTGCTGTAAGAGCTGTTCGTTTTGTTCGGTAAAAGCGTCCGTACGTTCTGACGCCAGAAACAACATTCCCAGGGGTACGCCGACATTGACCAGCGGCACGGCGAGGTATGACTTCATACCTAACAATGCCAAGTTACGCTCAAATTTTGTACCATTTTCAGGGATAAACCCCTGAAGGCGATTGCGCCGGTCATAGATAATCTGCTGGGTTAATGAACCTTGATAAGTCTCGAAGTAATCTCCCGGGACTTCCATATAGCCGTCCAGTTCGGACGATGACCCGGCGGTGGTCGCCAGAATCAGTTCGACTTGATCTTGATCCTTTTTAATCAATGAGAGCGCCAAAAGATTATGCGGAATGAGTGCCTTAAGTTCTTCACCAAGTCCATGTAATGCGCGTTCCGTGTCCAATTCACCCAGGAGCATTTTATTGGTGTTTAAAATCACCTCGCGCTCTTTTTCCCGCTTGTGTCTGTCCGTAACATCCCGCAGGGTATACATGAATGCCGGTTTCCCATGAAAGATGATCTCATTCACGGTCAAGTGTATCATTGGTCGAGTAATTCCGTCGCTGTGCAAGCCGATAAATTCATACTCTACAGGTACGTTTTCCCCTTTTTGGCGACGCTGATAATACCCCTTGACACGATCCAAATCTTCTGGAGCCACCACTGTAAGTGGATTCTTGCCTGCCACATCATCCTCTGAGTAGCCGAATATCTTATGGAAAGCTTTGTTGACAAATCGCACGCATCCTTCCTGTATGACGCTAACACCATCCTCGGTATTATCCACCAGAGTACGATATTTTTCCTCGGATTTTTTCAGCTCATCCTGCGCTAACTGACGCTCAATGGCATAGGCCGCCTGATTGCCGATGGCAGCCAGTAAGTCCTGTTCCCTGGAGGTATAGTCATGGCCTTGTTCGTAGCTTTGTATGACCAGCACCCCAATGGATTTGGATTGAATGAACAGGGGAACCCCCAACCAGGAAATAGGAGGAGTACCAATCGGCTCCACCTCAGCATTGCGCACCAGTTCATCATATTTATCTGGTGTCAAGAGTAGTGGCGCGCCGGTACGTAAGACATATTCCGTAAATCCTCTCTTCCGCGCCCGGGGCGTCGGAGTTTCGTCGAATTGATCTGCGAAGAAGGGAAAGGATACGATTTCAGTGGTGGAATTGTACAAGGCAATGTAGCAATTTTCGGCGTACATAACCTTTTTAATTTTGGTGTGGACGGTATTCAAGAGGGAATCGAGATCACCTACGGTGACAACTGCATCACTAATACTGTACAGAATGACCTGCTCGAGTTCTCCACGAATACGCTCTGTCACATTACGGAAACTCCATACCCGTCCAACGGGCTGTCCGTTGATCCGTTGCGGTAGCGAGTATCGTTCGAAAACTCGTCCGTCTTTAAACTCGAGAATGTCGAAGCTGGAGGTGTCCGGATGCTCATAAAGCTCCCGTACCTTGTTGATGAAAACCTGGGGGTCTTTCAATTGCTCCAGAACATGGTTCAGAAGCTTTTCGTCTTCCTTACTCGCTACGACCTCTGGAGGGATGTTCCACATTTTGACAAATTGATCGTTATGCCCGGTGACTTTTCCCTCGCCGTTCACAACAAGAATGCCGTCGGTAGTGGATTCCAAAGTGGCTTGCAGGAGGGAAAGCGATTGGGAGAGGGATGCTTCATCTCTTTTTCTATCAGTGATATCCCGGAATACGCCTAATACGCTTTTCACTTGGCCATCGGTATCGTACAGGGGTGTGGCGGTAATGATAATATCACAGTACTCGCCATCAGGACGTTTTATTTTTAGTTCATAGCTGCTTTTCACACCGGAGGGGCGGGTGGACGTTTGGTTTCTGAGTATTATCTGCTGTTCTTCATCAAGAAAGTCCGTAGCCTTTCTTCCCATCAATCCACCGGAGGGTACACCATATAAATTTTCCGCGGCGGGGTTGGCGAAAAGAAAATTTTCATTCAAATCAATGATGCTGACCCCCTCCCCCTGATTCTCCACCAGGGTGCGGAAGCGATCTTCTCTTTCACGAATTTCATTTTCGGCGTTTATGCGAGCCGTGATATCCCGGTTGCTGCCGCGATTTCCGAGAAAGTTACCCGCTTTATCGAAAATGGCTTGACAGTGATGCTCAATCCAACGCTCATCCCCGCAGGTGGTCAAGATCCGAAAAACCACTGTACCTTGGGTATGCTTACCGATAACTTCATCTCGATGAGCCAGGTAGAGCGAGAGGTCCTCAGGATGAATGATCCGTTCCAAAAGTTTAGGATCTTTTTCAAACTCTTCAGCAGAATGTCCGGTGATTCGTTCGCATGAAGGCGATTGATAAAGGTATTTTTCATCCGGAGAAATCCAGAATTCCCAATCGTAAGTGTTATCGGCAACAACCCGGTAGCGCTCCTCGCTTTTGCGAAGTTCTTCTTCGGTTCTCTTGCGTTCGACGATGTCCCAACTTAGATCAGCTAATTGGGTAACGATGGCAACGTCCTTTTCATCATAGGACTTTTCTTTATTTCCAATGCCGATAACCGCGACAATTTTATCCTGGCGGAATATCGGAATAGACATAAAACGATTCACTATGGCATGACCTTCGGGCAAACCTTTGCGGTGTGGCAGCGCATGGTAATCATCATGGATGACGGCCCGCCGCTCACGGACGCCGTCGGCCCAAACACCCGCCTGGGACACTTTGAAGTGCGCTCCGGTGCCTTTCGCTGTGCAAAATTCACCGGAAGTCCTGGTAGACCAACCATGAAGCCGTAGTGTTTTCTGGTCGGCGTCCAGAAAGTGGAAAAAGCTGATCGAACTGTTTGTTAACGCTTCCGCCTCATCCAGCACATTGCGCAGAATGTCATCCAAGTTGCCGGTTAAGGAGAATTGCAGAATTCGAGCACGCGCGTCAGCCAGATCTTCAGCTTGCTTGTGTCGCGAGATATCCCTCACCGTTGCTTGTAATCCCAACTTTCCATCCAACTCCACTCGCGTCAACAACACCGTGGCAGGGAACACATCGCCGTTGATCCGCTGATGCGCCCATTCAAAGAAATGGCTCCCCTGTTCCATGGCCGTCGCAATCATCCGCGGCGCTTTAGTCGTGGATAATTCTCCGTCTGGCTGACGTTCCGGCGAGAGGTCCCAGGGGCCCCGAGAGGTTATTTCATTCTCATCCTTCGCGCAGAACATCTTGACCATGGCGGAATTCGCACTCGTGAACTTCCAGTCCGGCGGAAAAATGGTCATGAAGGCATCGTGCGATGATTCGAACAACGACCGGAACTTGGCTTCACTCTCGCGCAAAGCAGATTCCGTCCGCTTGCGCTCGGTGATATCCCGGGCGAACGCGAAGTTGATCTCCTGGCCATTGTATTCATAATAATTGATGGCCACTTCAACTGGAATCAGAGCCCCCTCTTTGGTCCGATGCAGTGTTTCAACCGTCAGAGATTTATTCCGTTTTAAATCATTCCAATGCTTAATCCAAACCTCCCTGGGGAAATTTGGATCAAGATCGTGAATGGTTAAATTCAGGAGCTCCTCACGACGATATCCCAAGCGCTGACAGACCGTTTCATTGACGTAAATGATTTGGCCGGCAGAATTAATCCAGAAAATGTAATCAGCGGCATGATCCACGGAAAACTGCGTGAGTTTAAGCGCCTCTTCGACTTGGCGTAATTCCGTGATATCTATGATGGTTCCTTCCAGCACCTCCGTATCATCGCCCCCATTGCGAATCAGAGAAACGTTTTCCAATACCCACAACAGGGAGCCATCCGGTCGAGCGAGCCGTTGTACATAATTTGTCAGCACCCCCAACTTCCTCAGATTCTCAAGGTATTTTTCCCGATCCCCGGGATGCGTATAATAATTCTGAGCGTTTAAGCTGAGGGCCTGTTCGCGCGAGGTAAATCCCATGATATGAACAAAGGCCTCGTTGCAATCAAGGACTTTCCCCGCTGGCGTGGTACGGAAAACTCCCGCCAGGTTGCGTTGGAACAGATCGCGATAGCGCTGCTCCGAAGAAATCAGCGCCTGCTCGATCATTATCCTCTCGGTGATATCACGAGCCGTGGATAACGCGCCGGTGACACTTCCATCATTATCCTTTAATACCCGGCACCACCACGCTAAAAGCCGCTTTTCGCCGTCCTTACGGCGTTGCCAGCTTTCGATATAAAGCACATCTTCCCCGCCTTCAAATATCGGCTGGACGGATTTATAAGTCTCCTGCTCACCTTCAAAGAAAGACGCGGCTTCTTTACCAATCGCATTGTCACCGAAGAATTCCAACCCGGCTCGGTTTAACCAAGTATAGATTTTGTCTTGATTAACCTCGGCGATGATATCGGGCGCCGCGGCCAATATCGCATTTTGACGGGTTGAGATCTGAATTAGCGCCTGCTCAGCCTTTTTCCGTTCGGTGATATCTCGCAAGACAACCTGAACGGTATTATTTCCCTGGTAAGGAAACGGAGCGGCTACAACTTCAACGTCAATCGTGCTCCCATCATATCGCAGAAACTTCTCTTCAATCATTGGAACAGTAGTTTTTTCGATGGTAATTTCCTGTACTCGACGTTTCACGATTTCGCGGTAATCCGGGTGAACGAACTCTAAGACCGGTTTGCCGATCATATTATCGGCAGATGCGCACCCGAAGAGTCTTACGGCAGCCTGGTTGACGAAAATGAGTTTGCCTTCGCTGTGCAGCACAATCGCGTCCGGCGACATATCAACCAAATGACTGTATTTTGCCTCGCTGTCGCGCAATGCATACATCGCTTGGCGGCGCTTTTCTTCGATGGCAATGGCCGAGGCCGCAAGTTTGATGATCTTCTGATCCTCTTCGTCCGGCTCGACGTCCTTTTGATAAACCGCACAAAGGGTTCCCACATAATCTTGACCGAGCCTAACGGTTTTGCCCATGTAGGTCATTAACTTATATTTCGTGACATTCGGATCACTCTGCGCATAACTTGTATCCGCAAGATTACGGATGATCACGACCTCCTCCAACCCTTGGCGCATCACCTCGAAGCAAATATGGCCCTCCGGATCATCTTTTGAGATGAAATCCGGAGGCGCATTCCATTGCCCCAGGGCGCAGAGCTGCCCGCCTTCCAGCCGATTGTACAAGGCACAGGCTGCGCCGAGCAACTCACCCGTCAAAGCTGTGAGACGGTTAATATTCACCAACGGATCGGATTCAAAATGCAGGAAACTGTCGTTTAACTTTTTCAATCGAAGCTCGGTATGCTTGCGCTCGGAAACGTCACGGAGCACTGCCTGGATGGAGGTTTTACCAAGATATTTATGCAGAGTGGCAGCGATCTCAGCGTCAATGATACCACCATCCAGGCGCTTGATTTTCACTTCGATCAGAGGCGCCAACTGTGCTTCATCCGTCACTATTTGAAGGGGGTAGCGGGCACGTTCATGGTGGTCCGGGTGCACGAGTGACAGAAAATCTTTCCCGATGAGATTTTCCGCGCAACCGGCTCCGAGCAGCCGCACCGCAGCTTGATTTACGAAAGTGACCTTCCCCTCGCAGTACACCACGATCGCATCCGGAGAGAAGTTTACCAGAGCTCTAAATCGTTCTTCGCTCTCTTTCAAAGCGATTTCTGCCTGTTTTTGTTCAGTAATGTCGTAGAAGGCGCATTGGGCATTCATAAAGACTCCGTCCTCGTCGGTTACTACCCGTCCATCGAAGGTGAAACTAATTTTCTGGCCATCCTTGCAGGCAATAAATAGATCATCCACATGATATGCCCCCAATGCCGAAAGACATTTGTATACGGTTAAAAAGCGCTTCTTAGAATCCTCGGCCATGAATTCTTCCAACACGTGCCCCACAACTTCAGCGCGAGTATACCCCATGGTGGCCAACCAAACTTCGTTCGCCTCGATGATACGCCCTCGCAAATCTAATGATAAGTAGCCCACCGGAACCGTCTGGAAAAGCTGCCGGAATTTGGTTTCGCTACGGTGTAGAATTTGATGAGCATTGATTTTATGATTGACAAATTTTTGGGCAATGACGCCGAACAAAACAAAAAGCCCCAGAACAATCAGTCGGTAGGTAATTTCCGACGATTCCGGGGAGAAGAGCTGATGATTCAGCGTTCCAGATTCAAGGAAAAGAGCCGCTATCAGCGCGTCCACAATATAGAATACCAAGCCCAGGCTGACTCCCATTAAAATGAGATGTCGTATAACCGTTTCGCCGAGCCGGTTTATCCTATCAGCGCTTGGCCGCTGATCGTCCATATCCAATGCCTCCGCATGTTGAAGGACGTCCGAACTCAAGCAACATGGCGAGCGATACAGCCTTGCTCCATGCACTCAGTTCAGAAATCCTTTAAGTACTACAAATCGTTGCTGATAACAAGCGGTAGGCAGTTGCGGGAAACCTCCGTTTTTTAGATTCTGGTTGAAGCTGGTATCTACAAAATTTTATATACGGTACGAGAACGTGAGCATGAACTGGGACAGCCTAAGGTCTTCGTCCCAGCCGCCTAAAGTGCGCTGCCAATTTGCGAAAGCTGCCGAACCCTGTACCTGAAAGGAGGGATCAACCAGCACGCTGAAGCCGCCGCTGTAGACGTTTTTAGCAGAAAGTACCTCGGTGGTCGTAAAGGGCGTCGGTATGTAAGCATACCCTAATTGAATTCTGGCATTCGCGAAAGGCAGCCAATACTCCAGACCCAGATGCCAGTCAATGGCCGTGCGAAGCTTGCGGGCGATCATGTTATTGGCTTCTTCCCGCGTCAAATACGTTACCGGAGTGTCGTCAGTAAATGAGGTTTGGCTCCAGTCCGTCATACGCGCATCAGCAGAAATGCCGAATCGCTGAATCAGCACGGCTACTCCGGTTCCCAATTGCCAGGGTCTGGATACATGGTAGGTATAACCCCAGGAGTCATTGGATTCGGTGATCTGGCCCGCCTGACTGGTAACGGAGTGAGATGAGCCTGACTCCTCCATTCTAAACCTGACGGGTGTTTCCAGAATTCCGCCGATTCTTAACCAAGGCAGGGGCTTCAGGGTGACTCCGGCCAGGAGATTGACACCGCGAAGGTCCGTATTGATATTATCGGAAAATTCGTCGTAAGTCAAGGGATCAGCCACAGAGACGTTTTGATCGTCATAAGAATAATCTATAAATCCGGTCCAAAGCCTGAGCGCCAAACCGAAGGAAACGGCTTGGGACACGTCCAAGGCTCCACCCAGCGACCACATCCCCAACCGGCCGGATTCCATCTCATCGGCTTGAAAATCATTTTGCTGATCAACAGATCGAAAGATCCCATACGAGTCAAAACTGTGAACCTGATGGTAACCAAATGCGAAGACGAGACTCCCCGTATAGGTGGGAATGGGGAAAACTATTCCCAGTTCATTCAATCTCGTGCGAGATAGAGGATTATCGAGCGTGGGATTCTGACCGATCTTGGTTTGGTCATTGATTAATCCCTGGGATAATCCCAAGCCAAATTCAATGCGTCGTACTGAAGCCAGACCCGCCGGATTCCAGTACAGGCCGGATAGATCGTCAGATAATCCTCGATAAGCTCCGCCCAAAGCCACTGACCGACCCCCAGTACCTAATTCTAATCCATGTAATATCAGGACGTTATTATAGATATCCTCTGCGTCTGTCGCCCGGGTTTGAGAGCTGAAAGCAAAGGCGACAAAAACAACAACCAACATCAGGATTCCGCGCCATGGTGAAGAATGCTTTAGCCTTTGCATAATTAACTCCTACGGCCGCGTCTATCCGTGTCCCGCTTTTTATTATCGTCATTATTGGGCGGATTCTGTTGCGGCTGCGTCTGATTTTGAGATGGTGGTGGGTTATACGACGGCGCTTGTTGCGAGGGAGGCGGAGGATTATTCAGGTCGCCACGCGGTGGCGTATTTCGTTTATCAGGGGGTTGACCCGGCTGTGAGGGTCCCGGCGAGGGATAATACGGATAGGACGGATTGTAGTAATTATTTCCCCACCAGGGCTGGTAGTAATAAGATCCCCAGGGGCTGTTGTAACCGTATCCGTAAGGGTAAAAACCGCCCCAGTAAGGATTATTATAACTCGGACCCCAAAAATTATTCATCCCATAGTTGGGCAAAGCCGGTTCAAATTCGAACACCTCCTGCTCCAGGGCCTGTTGAGTGGACTGGGTGGAGTCAAGAGTTGTGGTCGGCTGCTCAAATGTGGTCGGCGGGCGAAAGGTTGTGTAGCAACTGGTCAGACCGATCGCCAGGAACAGCGCCGGGAGCAGGTTTACTGAATCTCGGAGGTTCATTATACCTGCTCTACAGACGTCATTAAATCGTTTCAACATAGCTTATCCTCACCTCCCTAGATAAGGAGGAAATGTTCTTGCTATTCTGCAGGATATCCTTGAAGTTAAACTCAATCGCGAGCTGACGTGCGAAAACCCAGCGTGCCCCGGCGTTCAGATACCCGCGTTGCTTGCCTAAAGCTTTCAGGTTATCATCATCCAGCCCCAGGTTGTATTCTCCGATGACGCTGATTTGCTGATTTATGGATTTGTCTACGCCCACGAAACCATTCAGATTATGGTCGTCCCGGGCTTCAAAACTGTTATAATTTATCCCCCCGTGCAACCCCAGGGTTCCCAACCATCCCAGCGAAAAGTTCTTGCTGGCGGCAGCGAAAAAGCCCTTGGCCTTCACATTGTAACGATCCAGGCTGTCATCCCAGGCCCCGTAACCCTGGTTGTTGAAACCCACGGCCAGCGCAGGGAAAACAGTCTCTTCGAATAAACGATATTTGACCAGAACCCCCGGCAGCTTGTTCCACTCAACATCACCGCTGCCGATGATATTGCGCCCCCCATAGGAAAGTCCAATCATGAAACGCTCGAAAAGGCCGACTTTCATCTCACCCAATGCGCCGCCCTGGGGAAACAGTGAAATCTCCAGCCCGTACTCGCCTTTGTGCAAATTCCCGGCGGTGGGTTGATCTATCAGGGTCGCCATTTCGACTTGTTGCATATCCTGGGCCTGAGCCGCCAAAGCGATTACCCAGATCGCGATTACAAAGAGATACCAAATTTTCATCTTTTTAGGAATCCTAAGTTTATTCCGAGTGACCTTAAGATGGGGGAAAAGAGAAGCTTCGGCGACCCAGCCATATTTGTTTATTCGATTATTGTACCGTTTAATATCAAGGTAGTTCCAGCATGTATTCAATCGGAATACTCCATATTAACGGAGCCAGACAGGAATGTCCGACCACCCCATCGTATTATGAGGAAGACTGCCATTCCTGTCTGTCGCAACTCGCGTTTTGGAGGTCGAACAAAATATCCGACTTCCCCGCTGATATTTATCTCCCTTAATCCTTGAATAACTCGCGAACTTTAAGAATATCCGGTTCGCGCTTTAAGAAGGCGCGCACTACGTCCTCTGCGAAGTGCTTGGCGGTGCCTTCGATAATAATGCTCCGAGCCTGGTCATGAGATACCGGGTCCTTATAGACACGCTTGGACGTTAAGGCATCATAAACGTCAGCGATGGCGACAATGCGCGCAGAAAGCGGAATAGAGTTGCCGCGCAATCCGTCGGGATAGCCGGTCCCATCCCATTTTTCGTGGTGATGATAAGCGATTTCCTTGGCCAGAGTCAGGAACGATTCACCTTCCAATTGATGGTCGGCCGCTTGCAAGGCGTCACCACCGATGCGGGAATGATCCTTCATGATCTCGAATTCGGCGGGCGTCAGGCGACCGGGTTTCAGCAGGATGGAATCCGGTATGCCTACCTTTCCGATATCGTGCAGCGGGCTGGAATTGTAGATTCCGTCTATATACTCGCTGGTGATGTAAGCCGAGTACTCGGGCAGCGTAGACAACTCTTCAGCCAGCAGGCGGGAATAAGTGCGCATTCTTTCCAGATGATGCCCCGTCTCCGGATCCCGGTATTCCGCCAGCTTGGCCAGACCGACCATCGCCACTCCTTGAGTCTGCCGAATCTGCTCGATGCGCTGGAGCAATTCACGTTCGTAGCGGTCGGTAGCCATCAAGGGCCGGCCTATGCCGACGTACCCCAGGCATTCTCCAAAGTCGCCCCGCACTCGAGAAAACGTGTAATTCATGGGTCGTGGATCACCGCCCAGGGTGATTTCCAAAAGTTCTCCCTGGAAAACGCGGTTGCGTAACATGTCCTCGCGGAATTTCTGCAACCCTTGAGTATCCCAGAGCCGGTCAGCGGGATGGCCGATTACAGCTTCCCGCTCCAAACCGGTGGCATGCAGGCAAACCGGATTGGCCTCGGAAATGTTCTCATCGGCATCCAGCACAACGATTTCCAGGGCCACGCTGTTCACAAAGGCTTTAGTCAGTAATTCAGATTCCATACGATTCCCCCAGCGGTCATATTTCAAGTATCAGGTAGTTTGCGTAATCCATCCCGTTCCCATTTTTACGGCCGTTCGCCGGTCAGACGGTTCAAAGTTGAACCTCGCACAGTCGTTTTCATGCTTATGATGCTATGTGCTTATCCTATAATGCAAAGAGCAGGCCGGGGGCCTGCTCTAAGCAATAAGCCGTTGGCTCTTGGCTATTTCAGCAAGATCAATTTCCTCATAGCGACATGTTCACCAGCTTGTAACCGAGTAAGGTATAAGCCCGAGGCCAGATTGCTGCCATCGAAAATGACCTGGTGCATGCCGGGTTCCCGCCAGCCGTTGACCAGGTTCGCTACCAATCTTCCGGTGGTGTCGTAGACCTTCAAGTTCACGAAACTCGAAACGGGTAACTCGTAGCTGATGGTGGTGGAGGGGTTGAAGGGGTTGGGGAAGCAAGGAAGAAGTATGAAGGATGAAGGATGAAAATCAGATGTGGGTCCAACACCCAAATCTGGCCCTTCAACGCAAATTATATAAGCATCATTTAAGTTATCTTCATATCCCGCTAAAAGGAAATTACCATCCCCTGTATTAATGATGGAATTTGCAAATCCTTCTCCGAAAGTGTAATCCCAAATTACATTACCGAGACCGTTCACCTTGACAAAATATACGCTTGGTGTGAAGTAAGAATTTCTCTCGCCTACCACATAAAAACCGCCGTCTCCAGACAAAACGATGGAATATGCTTTTTCCGATACTTGCGACCATTCCCCGTAGATCAAGCTCCAGAGCTCATCCAAATGAGCATTTACCTTGACCAAATAAATATCTGTATAACTATAAGGATAGCCTACATAAGTCCTACTTTCTCCAGCCAGTAAATATCCACCATCGCCAGAAGGAATGATTGAATTCGCCCAATCACTGTTCGAAGTACCGTAGGTTTTGGTCTCTAATAAGTTTCCCAAATCATTGATCCTGATCAAATACATATTTGACCCACTAGGGCCGAAGGAAGATGTGCGACCTGCCAAGAGGTATTCTCCATTAATCAACGAAATAGCCGAACATGCTTCATCAAAATCTATCCCACCGTAAGTGCAAGTCCACAAAGCGTCTCCCTGAGCGTTTATCCTTACTACATACATATCGTAACTACCGGCTCCAAAAGAATTCGTTCTACCAACAAGTAAAAAACCACCATCATTTGAAGGGACAATGTCAAACGCCATTTCATAACCGCTTCCACCATAAGTGCGCGACCATATGGAATCACCATTCGAGGTTGTTTTCACCAACCACATATCCCAAAGTCCTGAACTGAAGGATTCAGTCACTCCAACAAGTAAAAAACCGCCATCATTTGAAGGAATGATATCCATTGCAAATTCACGACCACTTCCACCGAAAGTCCGTGACCAGATGGAATCTCCATTCAGGGCTACTTTTACCAGCCACATATCCTCATCTCCGGCGCCGAATGAACTAGTCCCCCCAACCAATAAGAAATTCCCATCACCCGCTGGTATAACCTGGTTGAAATGATCAACTTCGTTTCCGCCATAAGCGTGCGACCACAAACTATCCCCTTCCACCGCCCCCGCCGCAGCTGCCAGGCTTAGCAGACTTAAAATCAAGATTAAGTGCCGCATGATATCCTCCGTTATCTGTAAAATTCACCCCAATGTACGATATTTCCGCGACAAAGTCAAGGATTATTTTCGCAATCGAAGCTTTTATATTTGTCATAACCGCCGATCCAACGGATGAAACGGATGTCACAGATTTGTAGCCCCTACCGAGCGTTGATTATTTCATGAGCACAATTTTCTGTACTTCCGTAGTCGGAGTCGCCGCCGACCCCGACATCTCGAGCCTCACCAGGTATACCCCCGACACTAACTCCCTTCCATCGAAGGTCACTTCGTACGCTCCCGCCTCCCGGTAGTCATCCACCAGAGTAGCCACCACCCGCCCGGTGATATCGAAGACTTTCAGACGGACGAGACTCGCAGCTCGCAATTCGTAGTTGATAGCTGTGGTGGCGTTGAAGGGATTGGGGTGGGAAGAAGTCATGAGTGATGAGTTATGAGTTATGAGCTGAGGTTCGATTTCACCGAAGTCTTCGCCAGTGCAGATCCAATCACTAAATCCTTCCAACTCTGTCATTCCGGCTTGCCCGGAATCGCCTAATTTCGTAAACGCAAAACCCGAGGTATCCCACACGGCATTGGGATAATCTCCCACCCGGGCTTCATACCAGTATTCTCCCGCCGGAGCTGAAGCAGGTACGGTTTGAGTACGCAAACGAGTGATGGAAGTATTACCGGGCAGGGTCAACGATAGCGGCCCTAAGACCGGGTCGTACCAGGATTGGTCCGGAAGTCGTACCATGATCCAGGCGTCGAAGGTAATTGTGGTCGTAGTGTCGTTGGCAACGGTGGCGTTGTAGCTGAAGCTGCCGCCGGTGGGTGGGATGGTAATGGGAGGATTGGTGGGAGTCAAAGCTATAAAGACATCCAGCGGACTCGTTGGATACATCTCAAGGGTATAGACGTAATCCCATGGCGTGCCCTGCGCCAACACCACCAGGGTCCAGTAGTCCGGATCCCACTGGTTGGTGAAACCGCAACCCCCGGCGATTTGGGCGGTCAAGCCTGGAAGCAAGGGCACAGTGTAGCTGACGCCCGTATAGACATGATTGACGGGATCATACTGGTGAAAGGTGCAGCCGCCACCCTGGTCATAGATCCATAACCAGGGGCCGTTGGGTGCGGCGTCATCCCAGGCCATGCCGTAAATGGCCTGCAAAGGCGCGGGATTGCCCTGCCATAAAACGTTTCCCTGGCGGTCGAATTCGACGATGTTATCTGCGAAGTTGCCCGTCCAGAAGTGATCTGTAGAGGGATCGTAGGCCAAAGCGCGAACCACGGCCACACCGGAAGGTTTGGGGATATAATGCGAGGGCGCCAGGTTGCCCAGAGTGTCGATAGCATAGATGGGATCTGCTTCCCAGCCGCAGTAGAAATAGGAGCCATCGAAGGCGGGGTCGCGCCAGCCCCAGCCGGAGGATGTTGGTTGAGCAAACGTGGAATCCAGGCTGCCGTCGGGATTCAATAAATGATAATAATTAGGCGGCATTCCGGTCGAAGCACCGCCATCGGTTACGAAAAAATGACCGCCGCCGAAATCAACCCCCAGACATAATTGCCAAATCACAGTCTGTTGTACATTTGTGTAAAACAGCAAATCCCATTGTTCATCATACGGTCCATTGTTGTAAAGATTCTCTGTCACATTATTGGGAGCTAAATCAGATAATACAAGGACATTTTCTGGTGGATCGGCACTCACAGCATTCAACGTAATAATAGCCGAGAAGACTACCAGGATAATCCGCCGCATGAGATCCTCCATTGGTTGTAAAATTCACCCCAATGTACGATATTTCCGCGACAAAGTCAAGAATTATTTTCGGATTCGGTGCTTTTAATATTGTCTGAATCGCCGTTGCAACGGATGCAACGGATGAAACGGATTATTTTTTGCGCCTTTGCGTGAAAATTTTAGTTTTTCGGTCTTTCCATTCTTCCATTATTCTCTTATATTATAACTGGATTCCAGCTTGCGCTGGAATGACACGAATCATGCAACACGGAGTAATAAATGCCAGGCCAGAATTTAGTCGAAAAGATCGCGCAGCAGTTTGCGGTGGGATTGGAACCGGGGCACGTGGTGCGGGCGCTGGATTACCTCTCCATCCGCCCGGCGTACGTGATGACGCATGACAACACCGGCGCGGTGATCCCCAAGTTCAACAGCATCGGCGCTACCAAGCTATTCAATCCGCGCCAGGTGGTGGTGACCCTGGATCACAATATCCAGGATAAATCCGAAGAGAACCTGAAGAAATACGCCAAGATCGAAGCCTTCGCCAAGAAGATGGGGGCGGACTTCTACCCGGCAGGTCGCGGCATCGGCCATCAGATCATGTGCGAAGAAGGGTACGCCTGGCCGGGTACGCTGGCGGTGGCTTCCGACAGCCATTCCAACATGTACGGCGGCATGGGCTGCCTCGGCACGCCGGTGGTGCGCACCGATGCGGCGTCGCTCTGGGCCACGGGGCGAACCTGGTGGCAGGTGCCTCCGGTGGCCAAGGTGACTTTAACGGGCAAACTCAAATCCGGCGTCACCGGCAAGGACGTGATCATCGTGCTGGCGGGATTGTTCAAGAACGACGAAGTGCTGAATCACGCGCTCGAATTGGCGGGAGACGGGGTGGCGGCCTTAAACATCGGCAACCGATTGACCATCGCCAACATGAGCACCGAATGGGGCGCTCTGGCGGGCGTCTTCCCCATTGATGAAGTGACCATCAAGTCGCTGGAACAGCGAGCGGATTTCATCGTGCAGCGGGGTCTGGCCGGAGTCCCTTCTGATGCTGACGGCAACGGAACTCATCCGCGCATGAACCGCAAGCGCATCGCAGAACTGCAGGCCAATATCCCGAGGCCGGATTCCGATGCTGCTTACGCTGTAGAATTGACCCTGGATCTCTCCAGCATCCAGCCGCATGTGTCCGGCCCGAATTCGGTCAAGGTCATGACACCGGTGGCGGCCATCGCCAAGAAGCAGGTTAAAATCAACAAAGCTTACCTGATGTCCTGCGTCAACGCGCGAGTGGATGACATCGCTCAGGCAGCGGAAGTGGTGCGCGGCAAGCAGGTCGCTCCGGGCGTGGAATTTTACGTAGCGGCGGCTTCCAGCGAAGTGCAGACGGAATCTGAAAAGAGTGGCAACTGGCAGGCGCTGGTCGAGGCCGGAGCCATCATCCTGCCGCCGGGTTGCGGCGCCTGTATCGGCTTGGGGATGGGCACGCTGAAAGAGGGTGAGGTGGGCATTTCCGCCACCAATCGCAACTTCAAAGGGCGCATGGGCGTCGCCAGCGCGCAAGCATACCTCGGATCACCCGCGGTGGTGGCGGCGTCTGCCATTGCCGGATATATTTCCGGACCGGAAGGATTCACCGACGCGCCGCCCAGGGGCGAAGTCAAGACCAAACAGAAGGCTACCGTTACTACCGGTGAGACCACCATTTTACCCGGTTTTCCCGAAACCTTGAGCGGGGGAATCATTTTCTGTCACCAAGACAATCTGAATACTGATGGCATCTATCCCGGCAAGTATACTTACCAGGACGATTTCACCGCGCAGCAACAGGCGGGAGTAGTCATGGAAAATTACGATCCCGAATTTGGCAAGCTGGTAAAAGAGGGAGATATCCTGGCGGGAGGTTTCAACTTCGGAACGGGTAGTTCGCGCGAACAGGCGGCCACTGCTCTGAAATACCGAGGCTTGCTGCTGGTGTTGGCGGGATCGTTTTCCGAAACCTACAAACGCAACGCACTGAACAACGGCTACCTGGTCATCGAAGCCCCGGAACTGATCCGCGACTTAAAGGCTCGCTTCGGATCGGAAAAGCTGACCGTGCGCACGAATATTCAAGCGACCGTGGATTTCCGGCAATCGAAAGTGGAAGCGGAGGGCAAGACTTACTCGATTTCTCCGGTCGGCCCGGCAGCGCAGGAATTGGTGCTAACGGGAGGATTAGAGGAGTGGGTGAAAGCGAATATGTAGGGTGGACTAAGGGCTACAGCCCGCAGTCCACCAATTGTGGAATATCTTGGCGGACTGCGCTGAGCTTAGTCCGCCCTACCTGATTCATTTATGCCGTAAGCGGGTCGCCCCTGACCCCGACAGAAATCCTTGCATGAGCGCTAAAATGAATGATACCATTAAATCTGCTCTCTGGCAGCAGTTCGGCGCAGCCATTGACGCTCTGGGGAATGCCACCGAGATCTGCCCCGAAGAACTCTGGGGCGACCGATCTAGGCAGCCGGAATATTGGTATACCGTCTACCATACTCTCTTCTGGCTCGATTATTACCTGTCCAACGATTTTGAAGGATTCGCTCCGCCCAAGCCCTTCGGTTTAGAAGAGATGGACCCGGCGGGACTGCTTCCGCCACGAGTATATTCAAAGGCTGAAATGCTCAGTTATCTTCAGCACGGACGGGAGAAATGCCGCACTAAGATCGCGGCACTAACGGAGGAAGAGGCCGCCCGCCATCGGAAATCCTGGACGCGTGATTTCAGTGTCCTGGAATGGATGCTGTACACCATGCGCCACGTCCAGCATCATGCCGGACAGTTGAATCTCATGCTCCGGCAGTCAGCGAACATTGGGGCCAAGTGGGTTTCAGTCGCCAACATTGAAAAAGGATAGCCATGACGAATGCAGAGATTATTTTGGAGTGTCTCCGGCGATTCGAGGCTGGAGACGTCACCGGGTGTGGAGAGTTTTTCGATGATGAACTGGTCGCATCCATACCGGGGACTGATCCACTGAACAAAGCGCAATTGTTAGCTTTGAGCGCGGTCATAATAGAAGCTTTTCCGGACTTCACTTATAGCGCCAAAGTCATCGAAACACAGGGGGATACCGTCAAAATGCTGCTGACACCGACAGGGACCCAGAGCGGAATTTTGCGGTATCCGGGTATTACTCCGCTGCCACCAACTGGCATCAGTATTGCCCTGCCCAAACATCTGTGTACATACACGGTTAGAAACGGAAAAATCGTGAAAGTCGTGATGGAGGATACTTCCGACGGCGGGCTGTACGGTTTGTTGCAAACGCTGGGGATCAGCTTATCGGAGGATGGGGGGTAGGATCAAGGGAATAACTTTATAGCCGAGGTCAGGGGAGACCCCGACTACAGAATAACGGGGACGATTCCGACTACTTCTAACACGTTGGAGCATGTCCCTCCGAATATGGATTCCCGCTTGCGAGACTGTCCGAAAATGTTTTTCTAGACCGTCATTCCCGCAAGCGAAGCGCGCCGGGAATCGGGCGGTCTGATTCTAAGACAAGCCGGAATGACCGTCCAACTGGGCTTTGCTGCCATTTTCAGGCAGGCTCTTGCGCGGGAATTACACTAACATCCAACGACTAAAGACTAACCACCAACTACTAACCACTAAAAACACTATGGACGAAAAATCCCTGTCACGCCAGATGGCCGAGTTTGCCGTCGGCTTAAAGTACGAAGACCTCCCCGAAAACGTCGTAAATGAGGCCAAGCGCTACCTATACGACTCGGTCGGTTGCGCGTATGGCGCCACCAAGACCAAAGACGTGAACGCCATCCGCAATATTTATCTGAAGATGGGCGGCGCTCCGGAAGCTACGATCATCGGCTTCGGCGACAAAATGCCGGCGGTCAATGCCACGCTGGTCAACAGCCTGATGATCCGGGCGCTGGACTTCAACGACATCTACTGGCGCGAAGACCCCAGCCATCCCTCCGACCTCATCCCCGCCGCGTTGGCTGTTGGCGAGCTGGTGGAAGCCTCGATGAAGGACGTTATTGTGGGGATCGTGCTGGCTTATGAGTTCGAGCAGCGGTTGTGCGAATTCGCCGTGCCGGGGGTGCGCGAACGCAAATGGCACCACGCCACGTTGACTCAGTTTGTGTCGCCCTTAGTGGCGGGTAAACTGCTGGGATTGTCCGTGGATCAGATGGTCAACGCCATCGGCATCAACGGCTGTCACAATCACACCATCGGCTGCCCCACGGCCGGCAAGCTGACCATGATGAAGAACACCGTGGATCCGATGGCGACACAGTCCGGGGTTTTCGCTGCTTTAATGGCCAAAGAAGGATACTCCGGCACTGAAGCGGTATTCGAAGGCAAGGAAGGTTTCATGCAGTGTTTCGGACCGGATTGGGCGGTGGACAAACTGGTGGGCAATCTGGGGAAAAACTACAAAATTCTAGAATGCTCCATGAAAGCCTTCCCCACCGAGGCGCTGACGCATACGCACCTATCGGCCACACTGAAAGTGGTAAAGACCCACAACATTTCTTACGACCAGATCGAAGAGGTGAAGGTCACCACCATCGCGCGAGCCTGCGATATCCTTTTCGATGCGCACAAGTACCGCCCCACGTCGCGGGAAACCGCCGACCATTCGCTGCCTTATTGCCTCGCCGCCGCGCTGGTGGATCACAAGATCACGACGCAGTCATTTTCCGATGAGAAACTGGCCGATCCCCGCATTCGCGAAGTCATTGACTGCATCAAGGGCGAACCTTCTCTTGAATTCGAGAAGATGTTTCCCGCCAAGCAGCCCTCGCGTGTGACGGTGAAAACGAAGGGTGGCCAAACGTACAGCGAATACCTGGAATATCCCAAGGGTGATCCTCGTGAACCGATGACGATGGAAGACCTGGAGATCAAGTTCAACTCGCTATCAACCACGCTGCTGAAACCGAAACAGCAACAGGAAATCAAGGAGATGATCTTCACTTGCGAACGCTATAAGGCTGGGGAATTTATGGGAAGGTTGAAGGCTTAAGGCTCCGTATAGTGGACCTCAACTATAGTTTGTCTCAATAGCTGTAGGGGCGTTCAATTGAACGCCCCTACTTATCATTTTAGTGAATAAAAAGTAAGTGGCTGTCTCAAAAGTACTTGAGACAGCCACTTTTTCTTTGTGTTTGACGGTTACAATTTGCTGACTACTTCAGCAATATCATCTTCTGCGTGGCGCTGAAGTCGCCGGTTTGCAATTGGACGAAGTATAGACCAGAAGCCAGACCGGACCCATCAAAGGTCACCTGATGCGATCCGGATTCCTGCATCCCGTTCACCAGTTCGGCGACCACTCGCCCAGCGGTATCATAAACTTTCAGACTGATATGGCTGAGAACCGATAGCTGATAGCTGATGGCTGTCGCCGGATTGAAGGGATTGGGACTGACGTTCACCAGACCGAAATCCGACGGGGTAGAAGTCATGATTTCACCTGGGAACGGCTCGCCGAAGCAGTTGTTGTTATTCACCCAGGGGCCATCGTCGGCGGTTGCCAGCTTAGTGAAAGTGAAGAAGCTGGAGTCAATAGCCGGGTAAGTGACGGTGGTGTTAGCGTAGCCCAGGTAGGTCGTCACGCCGGCGGGATGGCTGGCCGGGATGTTCTGAATGCGCAACCGCGACACCGACACACCCACTGGCGGGTTGATCTGAACGGGACCGAGAGTTGGATTGCTGTAGGTGCCGTCGGGATATTTCATGCGTGCCCAGCCATAGAAGGGAGCCTGGGGACCGAGGACACGCATAACCGCCGCGTTGAACTGGAAGCTGCCGCCATTGGCCGGAACAGTGATGGGTGGATTGACTGGAGTCAGCGTCACATCCAGAGCCGCTGGCGGCGGTGGTGGCGAGACGCCGAACCAATCCATAATGGCCGACATCATCTGATAATGGTTGGCGGTGCTGTTCTGACCGCTGATGGCTTCGAAGGGAAAGGAGAAGTACACCAGTTTTTCGTTGTTCGGACCGATATAGGTTAGTCCGCCGCGATACGCCGAAGCCTGGTAAATAAAAGCTTCTTGGGCCGGCGCCAGGACGCTGATGCCGTCAGGGTGCGTGGCGCTGCCGGATCCCGAACCACCAGCGTTGATGTCCAGGTTAAGGCCATCCCCTACGGGATTACCAGCCACACCGGACAACAATCTGATCTGCGTATTGGAGATGCTGAAACCGGCATGCAGCGTGTTCTGCAGGAAGGTCGGCGCAGACGTGTTTAAGTATTGGGCGATATTTTGGCCGTTGATGAACAGATGGCCACCCATACTCAGGTAGTATTGGATCAGGCTCTGTTTCTGTGCATTCAGCACGTTGGTGGAGACAAAACCGGTAAACCACACCATATTATCATAACTGCCGATGTGCGTGGTATCCGGAATTCCCTGGAGATTAACGTCGTGATGTTCATACGTTATGCCCAGGCTGTCCAGGATCGGTTCGTAGTAATCTTCAAAGATCCCCATGCCGTCATCATCCATCAGATAAACCTGCGGCCAACCGATGTAGATCTGGAAATCGGTGGAGTAGGGTGTTTGACCGGGATCTGCCACAACCGAAAGATGTAGCGTAGCCAAATGCGGTTGGGCGGTAGTACTTACCATGAAGACGAACGGATTGACATTGGTGCCTGTCCCGCCGGGATTGATACTGGGGAAGTTCACCGTGGGTGTAGTGACCGTCAAGGAAGGATCAGTCGTACTTAAAGTACCGACCACGTTGGTGGCTGTCTGGAAAAACTGACCGTTAGCCAGCGTGATGTACATGGAGGCGGTTTCGCCGGGTTCTGCGCGGCCATCGTTATTGCCGTTGTCCGTCAGTGTGTTGCTCTGATAAACCAGACCGGGGAAATTGACCGGAATCTGTTCGCAGCGAGATTGCAGGACTTCGTGATTGGAGTTATTTTGCACGAACGCGGCTATGTCGAGGTTGGTAATACTCCAGCTCGGTGATAAAGTAAAGCTGGCGTTATAGGTAATCGTATCGCCGGGTGTCGGAGCTGAGAAGGTCTGTCCGGAAGCCGTGGGCGCCATTTTCACCATGGGGTGATAATGATCGTTCATGCCATTCGGCGAGACCAGGAATTTATACCGTTCCATCAGCACCATTTGGATGACGTAGTTGCCGGTAATGCTCTGGCTGGTTACGCACTTAGCCGTCAGGTTTAAGTTGTTGCCGTTGACCTGGGCGATAAGATCCATCCAGATCGGCGAAGCTACGGCCAGGCGGTTTTGGATGGTAGATTGCATTGTCGGCCAACTGGCGGCGGTTCCATCACATACCTGCGTCGGTGTGCCGGTGATGTTGTAGTAAACGCGCCGGGCGTTGTTGTCGGTGGTATTAGCCAAATACCAGGGATCAACGCCGTTGGGCCAGCTCATGTGGTAAGCGATGTCGAATGCGTTTTGGGGA
>JAGVQJ010000145.1 GCA_020051775.1 Calditrichota bacterium
CGAACAGATTCTGACCTGGGCGGAAGATCTGGGTCAAACGATCGGCCAACCGCTCAAGTAGCCTCGTTCTGCTCTTTGTGCCATTCCCGAATCAGCCGGGCTACCGTTTCCACGGTCACTTCCTCCTCCGCTGCCGGCGCGGGATCCACGTACTCAGTCAGCAGCAGCTTGGCCGCAGGCACGTTTCCGTCCAGAGCCACCCGGCGCAATGCCGCCAGGATGTCCTCCCGCAATCCGTCCGGTCGGGTTGGCGGCCGTGAAGGATCAGACTTCGGAGACACGAAAGGCCCGCGTGCCGGATCGTAGCTGTTTTGCCAGCGGTGCAATGTTTTCACCTCGACGCCCAGCTCGTCTGCAATTTGAACCAAATCCGCGCCTCCCCCCTCCAGGCGGCGGTAGAAATCCAGCCTCAAGTAAAATGTGTCTTGCATTTGTCAGCTCCTCGCCATATCCCCCGAAACAACCTTTCCCTTGACTTAGGGACATTTTCTTCTTAAATTATATCCAAGTTAAAAGGTGGGTCTGTAATTCTCCACTACTACTCAATTTGTAGATTATATCTTCAAAATAACCTATTCTCTAGCATGAAAAACCCCAAACGAATCCTGGCCATCCTGCTCATTCTCCTGGCGCTGGTCCTGGCGCTGACGCAATTGATCCGCTTGTCCAGCAACACCGATGATGAATCAGCCGCTACCGCAGCTCTGTTGGCCTCGACTCTACGCCAGACCATGCGCTCGCCCGTGGACAGCCTGATGATCGAGCTCGATCAATACCTGGCTTCCCGGGTGGACGAAATGAAAATTTTCGAACCCTTAAAAGCCGCCAAAGACGCCGGCAAGGTGCATGCGGCTTTCGTGGAATCCTCCGCTCGCACCTTGATGGATCCCTACGACCGCGAAACCATCCCGGAAAGCCCGTTGGGATCCGGCATGTTGACTCTTTCCACCGGCAATGCCGAACTACCCGCTCAGGATGAACTGGACGCCATCAGCGCCTTCGAACAGGAGAAGGTGCGCCAAGGCGAGAGGCCCTCCAAAATCCAGCGCTATATGAAAGGTGAAAAGGAATCGCCGGTGATCTGGCTGGTGCGAGCCTTCACCACTCCGGGTGACACCACCGTCAAGGAATTGGGAGTCGGATTTTTGCCTGTGCCGGGTGTGGATCCTTATATCGCGCGAATTTTAAATGAAATATTCCCCAAAGATCCTGTATGGCAGAAAGCCGGTACCTCAGGCGCACCCGTTTTCGCACTGGAACTGATCAACTCCAATGGCGAAATCATGTACGCCATCGGCGATAAGACCGGCAAAGCCCCGACTCTGCAACAGAAATTGGATCGCAATGACCTGGCCTATACCGGGTGGACGATCCAAGTCTGGAGTCCCAAGCAATCCTCGGTTTGGCCGATGCTCATACTGGCGGCAATCTTATTGCTGGTAGGATTGGTTTTGGTGTTTAAATGAAAAAATCCCTAGGCCCCAAAACCCTGATTTATCCCACACCCGTGTGGCTCGTAGGCACCTACGACCACTCTGGTCGTCCCAATCTGATGACCGCGGCCTGGGGAGGCGTCTGTTGCAGCAAACCACCTTGCGTAGCTGTGTCTCTGCAGAAGATTCGCCATTCCTATCACGCCATCGTGGAACGCAAAGCCTTTACCGTCAGCGTGCCTTCAGATGATCGCGTGAAGGAAGCCGACTTTTGCGGTGTCGCTTCCGGGCGGGATACGGATAAATTCAAAGCCGCCGGTCTGACTCCCATACGCAGCGCTCTCGTGGACGCCCCCTACCCGGCGGAGTTTCCCCTGGTGTTGGAATGCAAGCTCCTGCACACCGTGGAAATCGGCCTGCACACGCAGTTCATCGGCGAAATCCTGGACGTCAAGATCGAAGAATCCATGCTCGATGGCGAAAACCCGGATATCGCCAAGCTGCGCCCTATCATTTACGCCCCCGGCGCCCGCAAATATTATGGTCTGGGCGAATTTTTGGGCACGGGGTACGTGATCGGCCAGAGCATTAAGAAGGGGGAATGACCTATGAGGCTCTCCGTTCACCCCCTCGACGCCTCCTGTCGCGAGGACTTCTACCGCCTGCATTCGCAGGTCAACGGCTGCGACTGGTGCTTCTGCGTCGCCTGGTGGCTGCCCGATTGGGATGGCTTCCAGCAGCGCACCTCCGAAGAGAACCGCCGCCTGCGCGATGACCTTTTCGACTGCGGCGAATATGACGGGTATCTGCTTTACGGTGAAGGTGAACCGGTCGGTTGGTGCCAGGTCGGGCCGCGCGACCGTCTGGAAAATCTCGTCAACCGCTACCATCTGTCGCCCGATCCCGAAGTTTGGGCGATCACCTGTTTCCAAATCATCCCCACACGCCGCCGCCTGGGCTTCGCCACCCGACTCCTGACCGAAATCCTGCATGATCTGCGCGCCCGAGGCGTCCGCCGCGTCGAAGCCTTCCCCAATCGCGGCGATATCAAAGACGCTGAGGACCTTTGGAACGGCCCGGAAGCGATGTTCACGAAGGCGGGGTTCAGGGTAGTGAAAGAGGAGAAGAGAGGCTTAGTGATGGAAATCCGTCTCGCCGACTCTCCGTAGCTATCATTGCCGTCGAGTACTGAGACCCGACGGCACAATTTAAATATTGATATTTGCAATTTGCATTTTGCATTTGCGCAGCGTTTATTCCCACAGCCCCCAGCTCTCATTCCGCACTGCCGCCGATCCCTGGCGGCTCCGCGCTTTCAAGAACCGATCCAGCGTCTCCCAGGCTTGCACCTCGTAACGGTGCGACATCCCCCGCCACTGCGCCGCTGCGCCGTCGGCATCATCGCCGGGATTTTTGAGCATCATGTCCATAGCTTTGGCATTGCAGATGATGGCCAGTGCCAGCTCGGTGGCGCCGGTTTTTAGTCCTTGATCCGTAGATGAACCGCTGTATCCCTCCTGCAACCGCGCCAGGATCTTGTCCTCCGCTTCCGTGATCGCCTCCGTAATCAGATCGTCGGCCACTGTCCCCGCGGAAGTAATATAATCCAGCCAGACCGTGGAGGTGTCGGCAATGGCGCCCCCATCAATACGGCTGACTTTTCCGGCGGCATAATCAAACTGGTAATCCGTCCCTCGGGAATGCACCGTGTAGTAGAAATACCAAACATATACCGTACCGCCGTCGGGGATGGCCGACCCTGTCACTCGTTTGACTTTGCCCAACTCATAAGACAGAACATAGTCGGTCCCCTCTATGTAGATGGTGTTCAGAGCCAGGTCTGCTGTTACCACGACGGAGTTTGGCACCAGGTTTTCATGAGGCAGACTGCGCCAGTTGGTGCCTGGTAGCACCACCGTCCCGGCGGCGTGCGGGCTGCCCAGGTCAATGGTTTTGACCTCCTCGGAACCGCTGGTGATAGAGGTGTGGTTCAATTGCGTTTGCGTCGTGCCCACCAGCACATGTTCCTCGTTCTCCACCGATGAGGCTGGTGTGTTCGTTTCCTGCAAGTGCTTACGCACGGTTTCCAGTGTTGTCCAGGACATGAAACCTCCTAATGTGTTGACACTATCTTCTTGACTTGTCCCCGCGCAGTTCGTATATTGATCACTATGAAAAATTTGTTGAAATCCTCGAAGTATGAGCTTATCCTCGTCATGGTGCTTCTAGCCATCAGTCTGCCCCTGCTGGACAGCCATAAAACCGGCACGGCCGACGATGGCGACGAGGTGATGTTTCACCGGCCCGTCATTCAAGCTTTCGTGGATCAATTCCCGCATGTGGATCTGCACGACTACCAGGTCGCCATGACCCCGCTTTATCATTTGGTATTAGCCTTCCTTGTGAAATATCTGGGCTTCAATCTGCTGGCCATGCGGCTGTTCACTCTGCTGATCAGTGTGCTCTGTTTGGTGATTTGTTATCGGTATCTGGCATCAATCATGCGACCAAGCAAGGCAGCACTGGCGGCGGGAATGTTGATGGCCTCCCCCTATTATCTGGGAGACACGATCCGCCTTTCGACTGAGTTGGCAGGGCTGTTGATGGTATTGATGTCCATGAAATTATTGGAACGCGCCGGTCAATCATTTCGTCCCTATATGATTGCCGCCGTCATCATGGCCGTCTGTATGCTGACAAGACAGTTGCACGTTTGGCTGGTCGCAGCAGGCGTTTACGCAGCCTTTGTAAACCGGAAGGGTGGCGGGTATTCGCTGGCCCTGCGTAATAGTCTGCCCTTCGCTCTGCCCATAGCTGTGCTCTTGCCGTTCTTCATAATGTGGGGTGGCTTGACCACGCCCACTTTCTCCCGCTATTACCAAAAATCCTCTCTGGTCAATCCGGATGTAATAACATTTTCGATCTCCCTGTTAGGCTTTATAGGGATCTTTTTCGGCTTTTGGTATCACCGCTATTTCCTCGAAGAACGCAGCCGCCTCCGGCACCTGGTCTATATTTTAGGCGCAACCAGTTTGTATCTGTTGGTATTCCCGTTACATGATGCGATTCGTGAGGGTACCGGGGGCGGAGTTTTATGGCGTCTGGCGGTTTATGCACCCACCCTGGCCTCCACCTCGCTGCTTTTCTGGGTGCTCTTTCCGACGGGATCAGTTGTTCTCTATGTGATCTGGCTGAAATGCCGGGCGCGTAAAGATTATTTCATCCTGATTTGCCTGCTGCTCTGGTTGGCCGCCAATGCTTGTAGCGGGCGAGTTTATCACGGATACTACGAATTCTTCCTGCTTTTCTTCACTGGATATTCGTTGCGCTATGCCGATAACGAGCCTCGCTACTATTGGATCGGCCCGGCATTTCTAGGCATAATATTTATAGCCTTATCGGTCCATCGCTATAACCTGCTGCGTTTGTTCTAACCTCCACCGATCATCACCCGATTGCACCCCTCCGCAAACTTCCCTTTCCCCTTGCTTTAAACCTCTGCTTTCATTATCATTCATTTGTACCTTTAGGGAGTTACTCCATGAACGTTTTCATCCTGTGCACCGGCCGGTGCGGTTCGGTTACTTTCATTAAAGCCTGCCGGCATATTTCCAACTACACCTGCGGTCATGAGACACGGGCGGCGGCCCTGGGGAATACCCGAGTTCTGTATCCCGCGGATCACATCGAAGCGGATAATCGCTTGTCCTGGTTCCTGGGCAAATTGGATCGGGTTTACGGCGACGAAGCCTGCTATGTCCACCTGCGCCGGGATGACCTGGAAACCGCCCAAAGTTTCGCCAGCCGGTATGAACGCGGGATCATCAATGCCTACGCTCGTTCCGTGCTGATCGAACTCCCGCCGCAAATCCAGCCGCTGGCCGTTTGTCTCGATTACTGCGACACCATCAATACCAATATCCGGCACTTTCTGAAAGACAAAAGCCGCAAAATGGATTTTCACCTTGAGACCGCGTCGGAAGATTTCCTCCACTTCTGGGATTTCATCGGCGCCGAAGGCAACCTGGAACTCGCGCTTGGGGAATGGTCGGTGAAATACAACGCCACCAAACCCGTCGGCCAACACGCATATTCTTGTCATTGAAGGCAATCATCCCGGGCGGGAACCATCATCTGCCGTCCTATTGATTTCACTACCCTAGAGCAGCCAACTCGCGCAGCAGTTAGCTGAAAAGAGTGACATTGTCACCCGGGCGGGAGCTGACCACTCCCGCCCGGTTCCTTTTTAGCCCCCTTTAGGGGGCTTTCATAGCTGTAGCCCACTCCTTTAGGGGTGGGCGAACTACCCTAACCACACATCCACAGTCTCGTTGGTTGTATCCTTCGCGATGACTTGACCACGGTGTTTATGGCCGCCGGCCGGGATGTCGGTCGAAGTGGTGGCCTGACGTACCTTGCCGGCGCCGTCTACTTCTACCATCTGGTTGACGACCGGCGCCGCCCCGGTGTTGTACTTGAACCTGGCCACGCCGCCGGCCTGCACCGTGCAGCACAGCGGGATGCCATTGGCGTCGGTTTCCTCGGATACCGCCACCACCTTGCCGAACAGCTTATCTGCGACAGCGCCCATGCCCACCGTGTTGTTGCCCGACATCACGCAGGCAGTGAGGTTGCCATCCAGGTCGGCTTGCGAAAAATCTTTGTTGGCGGTGGTGTCCACCTTCATCGTCAAGGTCGGGTACATCCCCACTCCTTGATTGTCAATTGCGAATTGACTGGCCATTGCTTTCCTCCTTCTATGAATTGTTTACGTGGATACATGCACACGTGGTTACGTGCACACGGAATTATGATCAATACACATCCAGCCGCACCAGCAGCGAAGCTTGTAGGGCGGTGTTGCTCCCCACCTGCGTGCAGTAGGTGGCTCCATAGACTCCATTGACTCTTAAGGTCACCTGAAAGTAAGGCGCACCGTACAGCGCATAGAGCGACAGCCGGTCTCCGGCGTTGAAATTGGTCTGCGTCGTCGTGGAATGCAGTTGCACGCCGTCCCAGACGTACAGACGCTCGACTTTGCCCGGAGCCGGCATGGGGTAGCCGTCTCCGGCGAATCCACCCGGTCCGGTCAAGTACAGGCTGGCATACACCACCGTCCCGGCGAAGTTGATCAGAACCCGATCCTGCCGGTCTTTCAGGTAGTTTTCCGTGGCATTCAGGGGCATGGTTATCACCTCCTTTAGAAATGTGATCGTTTATTCTTGACTTTAGTGTAACGATAAAGTATATTTATTTCACGACTTATCAAGAATAGGGAACAAGATTGCACCTGAAGGGTATGGGAGAAGAGGAACCTGGTCAGGGAGGCATTAATCATGGGTATGTTCAAGAAGAAAGTCAGAGTATCCAATATCAAGGAAACCGATAGGTACTTTGAAGAAGAATTCTGGGTGGACACCGGCGCCCTGTATTCATTCATTCCCGAAGATTATCTGGAACGCATAGGCGCCGAACCAAACGTTACGCGCAACCTGATTCTCGCGGATGGACGGCAGGATACAAGGTTGCTCGGCTTCTGTAACTTTCACATCGAAGGATTGGAAGGCACAATCCCCTGTCCGGTCATTTTCGCACCCAAAGGGTCACTCTTCCTTATGGGGGCTACGGCGCTGGAGATTTTCGGGGTGGAAGTAGACCCCATCGGTAAGCAGTTGAAACCGATCGCGGCGATCATTGGATGATCTCACGAGCAGAAAGTAGATTGGATTAGCCCGATAGGGCGTAACCCAACCATGCTGAGTACAAAGGAGTATTGGGTTACGCTGCGCTAAACCAATCTGCATACTATTTTATTATGGCGCAATCTTATAGTAGGGGCGTTTAATTAAACGCCCCTACGCGCTTTAAGCCCTAAGAACGGCGCTATATTCCTCCCACTTTTGTCGGGGCACGGCATGCCGTGCCCCGACTCCAACTACTAACCCCCAGCTACCAGCCCCTAATAATCACTCACCTTGATCGCCTCGTCCACCATGATCGTGTAGACGGACTCCTTCGAGATTACCGCCGATTCCAGCTTCTGCGAAATCACCTTCTCGGCTTCGATCATTAACGGCTGCGCCACCGATTCGCGGATGGCGAAGCGCTTGTCCAGGGCCGCGAACTTGGTCGAAGTGGCGTTGGGAGCCACCACCAATTTGGCGTTCATGGGCAGCAATCCCTGGTAGCGTCCCTGTTGACGGAACAACTCAGCCGCGTGCCAGGTATCCGGATCCTGATACTGGTCGAAGTTCATGATCTTTTCCACATCCGTCTTGGTGCCCAGCACATGCGTCATCTGCGACGGCACGTCGAAGGACATGGCCAGGTGCACCATGTCGGCGTAGGTCCAGGAACCGGCCGATCCGTTGAAGACGTCTGTCGCTCCGGAACTGGTGCCGTCGCCGTTGATGATGACGTCGTACAGGTCGTCAATCTCATCGTAGGCCAACTGCGCTCCGATCCACCACAGGAACACCCGGAATTCATCCAGGCGCTGCCCGCGAATTACCTTGTAGGAGAAATCGAAGCGCCGCCCGCGATCCAGGACCTCGGTTTCCTTCTCGCGGTAGAGCAGTTGCACGCTGGGGTAAGCCGCCCCGTCGGATCGTTTCGCCAGGCTCTCCTTGGCGTTGGTCATCTTGATGTAGATGGGCTTAACCGTCGGCCCCGTCACCGGCACCGAAGTCGCCAGCAACTCGCGCGGGTCCTGCACCGTGCGGTAACCGCGCTCGATCTCCCGCTGGATGTATTCCGGCAGCAGAATCAAGCCGCCGCCCAGGTAGAAATCCTCCACGGTGATGGCGCGCCGACCCGACCCGGCCAGACCCAACACCAGCATCTGCCGCTCGAAAGCGTCCAAACCGTCCACGCCGCCGTCATGACGGCGCGGTGATGGATCCAACTCTTCCAGCAGTTCCGACAGCGTCATGCCCCTCTGCTGCGCCTCAGCGTACAGCGATAAATCCCCCGCACGTGAATGCCGCACGATACTCGACTTCAAGCTTTCCGCTTGTGAAAAATCCAGACTCATTGGTCCTCCTGTAACGTTATATGTGAAGGGCGACCGGCCCGGTAGCCCCAGGTTTCAGCATAACTGCCAATTGCAAAATTTAATATTCACAATATATTCCTTGACTTCTACCCATTTCCTGCTTATCTTATTTCTGTCGTGAGTCAGCCGGTAGGCAAATAATCTTGATGAAATAATCGGAGAAACCATGAGAATCCGGAAAATCCTCGCTCGCCTTTTTATGCTAATAGTGCTGCTCGGTTGGACTCCCGCCAACGCTCACACCTACATCAACCTTTACAGCCTCGGTATCAAAGCCGGCGCAGCCGGCATTGGCGACGTAAACGGCAATATTTTATCAGCAGGAGTGAATATTGAGATTGCCAAACTTCCCCCGGATCTATCTCTAGTGATGATTGTCGAAATCTGGCAGAGTCATTATCTAGAGCACATATCCTTCGACGGTGTCTCAATTCGGGATGTTCGCGATAGGGATGCCGCGTTCGGACTGATGGTTCTGTACAAATTCCCCCTCAAAGGGCGAATAACACCCTTCGCCGGATTCGGATTTGCCGATCACATCGTCGATTCCAGAACGATTTGGGTTTACCTTGGACCAGGAATTGGTGCGTCCAATTACCGGAATACCGACACCCATCTTCGATTGCATACTCTGTTGGGGGTGAATTACCAGTTATCCTCCCATTGGGACGGAGTTCTCGAAACCAAATTCATCTCCGGTGACGCCAGCAATGTCAACTATTTCGTTGCCTACCTCGGCCTCTCCTACCGCTTCAACCGCAAACTCCCCGAGCGATAGCTTCATTTCCTGAACTTTCCCATATTCATCCGAGGAGAATAGTGCTTGATTTCGTGGTATTTAGCTGTTATCTTTATGATGTCAAGGGATGAGAATGGGAGACTGGAAGAATTCCCCTTATAGGGTTAATGATTTCAAACGGAGACGATATGTCCTACAAAGTCAGCGTGGTCATCGAAAAAGACGAGCACGGGTATTATGCCTACTGCCCGGAACTGGAAGGCTGCCAATCACAAGGCGATTCCTTCGATGAAGTTATGGAAAATATCAGGGAAGCGCTGGAACTCTATCTAGAAACGATGACGGATGAGGAGAAAAAAGAGACTTTAAGTAAGGAAATATTAACTACGACGCTTGAGGTTCAAGTTGCCTAAAGCTCCTCGCTTGACCGCACCTGAAGCCGAAAAAATGCTTATGCGGGCGGGGTTTCATCTCATCAGAACTAAAGGAAGTCATCACATCTACCAAAAAGATCTTTCCCGTATCGTTGTCCCCTTTCACAGCGGAAAAGTTTTACATCCGAAAGTAGTTAATCAAATCCTCAAGTGCGTCGAATCAACTAATTGATTATGTTATAATTTTAGTTGGGTCAGGTCCAACCCCGATGGGGTAAGACCTGACACTTTTTTATCTCCTCCAGCCTCATCGCCTCTGACCAACCACACTTTCGCAGCTTCTGGTCATTGCCCGCTGCACACTTTCCCTCTCCTGAATCAATCCCGCCATGTCCAACGCCTCCAAATCCAGCGTTGAAGCCATGCCCAGCAACGATCTCTTCCCTTCTATCTCCGCGACGAAAACGCCCCTGGCCAACCGATTCTCCTCATGCAGCGCGCCTAACCGGCGAGCCAGATCATCCACCGCGTTTCTTTCTTTAAGATAATCTGTCTGAAGTTGTTCGGTGGACAACCTCAATTCCTGCACTTCCATCTCGTAGGATCGAATTACCACCTCCGCAGATCGAATCACTTCCGCGATCAGATCCAGGTCCAATTCCCCCCGCGCCATCATCCGCAATGCTTCGCTGCCGGACGCCAAAGGCGTGGTCGTATTCGCATTCTCAGCCATCGTCTCCCCCTGTAGGATTTTTCGATAGTATCTTTATTCTCCGAATTTGCCGAACCAACTTATTGCATTGGTGTTATCGAGTTTTGCCTTGAAATTAGCATAAATAATTAATATAACAGCGCTTACAAATTTCAATATTTTTAAGAATTTACTTGACATTTTCACATTATTGTATTATATTACTTTCAGCCTCTTCATTTAATGCAGCGTCAACCCTTCCCCCCAGGGGTTGACGGTTTCGCCCCACTATCGCCCCCCCAAGATAGTGGGGCACTTTTTTTATCCTTATTCGTCACTCGAAAAGGTGGTGGGAATTCGATACGAAACCGGCACCGCCTCGAACGGCCCCATGAGCACAAACACCGCCGGGATAGGGAGGTAGTCCCGCTCCGGAGCCGGCCTCCCGCCGCGATACACCGGGCAGCGATTATTCATATAACACTCGTTTGCGTAACAAGTGGGCCAGTCGGTCTGGGATAAGCGGCAGGGCGTCCGACCATTCATGGCCGGCGCGGACAAGGTGGGCATTTAATACCTCCTGGGGTTGGCTATAGAAGACACTCTGTATATAATATACAACAATATTCCTTCAGAGTCAACAATTATTTTGCATTTTTTGAAGAATCCTCTTGACTTATGCTGGAATATGTTGTATATTATTGAAAATTAACTGTTTCATTTATACGTCAAACTGGAGGCTACCCGCCCATGAATCTTGGATTCCAGATCCGCATGGCGCGCTTAAAAGCCGCCTTAAGCCAGGAAGAGCTGGCCAAAGCCGCGGATATCAACCGCACTTACCTGTCGCAGCTCGAGAACGACCACAGCTCGCCGACCCTGGCCGTGCTGGAAAAAATCGCCGCCGCCCTGAGCGTCTCGGCGGCCGATTTAATGGTTGATTCCCGATCGGCCCGCGAACCCGCTCCGCACTACCAGGAAGGCGAGACGCCGACCTACTCCGGCCTCCAGGATTTCCTGGCCGATGCGCGCATCCGCCTGCTGATGAATCCCACCCCCGAAGAGATCGAGGTCTTGAAGGGCATCCGCTTCCTGAATCGTTTCAGCCCTTCCAAAGATCTTTTCGTCGAGGTGCTCCTGGATTACCGCCGCAACCGCGAACTGTAGGAATAAAGTCATGGCGAACGAATAGATATGCCTGCCCCGACTTTCTTGGATGAGCTTTCAGCCCGTTTGGGGCTGCCCTACCGCACCGCCCGTCTACCCGATGGCTGCCGCGCCCTGCTGGTGGACGGCGCTGTCCTCCTGGCCGATGACCTGACCTCCGAACGCGCCCACTGGGCCTACTGCCATGAAGTCGCTCACCTTCGCCTGTGCCACCCTTCCCGCCTCCCCCGCGACGACGCCGAAGAGCGCGAACAGGAGTCCGAAGCCAACGCCTTAGCCTGCGAACTCCTGCTGCCCGAAGGGGGCTTTCGCCCTTTTATCTCCGCAACGCTGAGCGCTCTGAAACAAACTTTCCCCTACGCCAGCTACGAGGTCTTGGCCCGCCGCCGGCTGACCTTCCGGCCCGGCCTGCTGAGCATCTTCGACAACGACCGCCTCACTTCCCGCACCTCGCCCGAAGGCTGGAACGCCTCCCGGACGCTGTTTCCGATAGAGGAGGAGGCCCGGCGTCTCTGCCGGGCAGACCGCCAGGCGGTCACCATCGAGCGCGACCACCGGCGCGTGGAAGCCACCTACGTGGACGAAGGCCGGGGAGTAGAAAGGGTGATATTGTTCATGGAGGGGGAGCTTGCGGAAAGTTATGAGTTATGAGTTATGAGTTATGAATTTAACCAACTGTCGAAAGGTCTTGACATTTTGGAAGGAAATGGTTATATTTGGAGAAGAACCAGCTAACCCAGCCTTTTCCCAAAGGGATCACTGTGTGATAAAGCCGGGAAAATCTGCGCAATCAGCTAAATCTGCGGGAATCTGTGATTCAGACAACATTAAAATCCGTTCCATCCGTTAAATCGGCGATTCAGACAATTTCCCCCCCTTATCAAGGGGGGTAGGGGGGATTTTCCACCCCGAAAGGGATGAAGCGTGAATTGCCGGGGGTGCAACCCCCGGAGACGAATGCCACCTCCCCTCCCGACCCTAACGGGGTCGAACAATCCCCCCCTTATCAAAGGGGGATTAAGGGGGGATCAAATCTGCTGAATCTGCGGCAATCTGCGATTTTGACAATAGAATAGGAATAAAATGAATAATGATGCAAATTTTTCACCTCGCTCATACCACATCAAGGCCACTTCACCAAGTTTATTCTTTTTAGCGAAAAAAGCAATGAATAGATGTAATAATGATCTTTCTATAGATTCGGTTACTGCAGTACTCCTTTCCGTATCAACTATTGAAGCTTTCCTAAATGAAATAATTCTATTCGCTCAGATCTGCACTAAGCCCGAATATCAAACGAATCAGCATCGCGAAATTGAAAACAACGAGGAGAAAATTATTATTCGTCTTAAGGAGGTTTCGAAAAAATGTAAGAAAGGAAATATTATTAAGAGGTTCCATCATCTTTTTAACATCCTTTCAGCTGGTGAATTTGATTTAAAAAAGGTGGGTAAGTGTAAAGATCTCGATTTATTAATTCGTCTTAGACATGCGCTTGTTCATATGCAAGCGATTAAGGAAATCATTGGTATAATAAATGAAGGAATCGTACAAGACTCCTGGATTCAAGTGGTTGTTCGATCCCGTGAAGAAAAAACAAATCAAAAAATGACAACTGAGCAAGTGGAATTTCTAAGACAAAACGCTATATATGCAGGTGATGTTGAGTGTAAGTATGTTTATTCGCCTTACATATTGAAAATGTTGAAAAAATTAGGTAAATTAAATCTTCTTATCCAGGATGCTGATGAGTTGATAAATAAAAGAGAATGCCCTTGGAATTGGTTAATAGAAACAGATCGATTGGCAATTTGGGCTTGCCAAACCACAGCCGATTTGGTAAATCTTGCTATACGTTCAATTCCTGAGGGTGTAATAAGGGAAAAACTTGAATTAAGCTATCATGCATCTTTCAAACTCGATTGATTAGAGCCAAAATCCCCAATCCAAAATCCAAAATCATGAACACCCTCTACTACGGCGACAACCTCGAAATCCTGCGCAAGTACGTCGCGGATGAATCGGTGGATCTGATCTACCTCGACCCGCCCTTCAACTCCAAC
>JAGVQJ010000110.1 GCA_020051775.1 Calditrichota bacterium
AATGGCCGGATAGCTGAACGTGGTGTTGGCATACGCCAGGTAAGTGTATTCTCCCGAAGGCCACGACCCGGGGATGTTCTGGTTGCGCAGGCGCGTAATTGTCACTCCCACCGGTGGATTGATGGTCACCGGCCCCAGGGTGGGAGGGGTATAGGTCCCGTTCGGGTTCTTGATCCTCGCCCAGACGACAAATGGCGCCTGTGGGCCCACCGTGCGCTGCACTGAAGCGTTGAATTGGAAGCTGCCGCCGGTGGCGGGGATGATGATGGGAGGGGATATCGGCGACAAGGAAATCTGTATCTGGTTCCCATCCGCATCGGTCTTGATGAGGTAAACGTCTCCATTTCCTGCACCGTAGGAGTATGTAAAACCGACAATGATGTACCCTCCATCTGAAATCTGCTGAACACTCCGGCCATAATCATCACCACTACCCCCATAGGTGCGCTGCCAAACCTGCTCACCTAAATTGTTGGTTTTGAGCAAGTACACGTCTCGCCCACCAGCCCCATAGGAAAGTGTGTATCCAGCGATGATGTACCCTCCATCCAAAGTTTGTTGGACGCTGTAGCCGCCGTCGCTACTGGTCCCACCGTAAGCATACTGCCAGCTCACACTTCCATTGGGATTAGTCTTGATTAGAAAAATGAAAAAACCTCCGGAGCTATATAAATATGCTGAACCAACTATAATATACCCCCCATCACTGGTTAGCTGGATTTTTTCAACAAGATCGGCATCACCACCCACATCAATAGTATTCGTCCATAGAATATTGCCAGTGGAGTCAGTTTTAACTAGGTAAACATCATGGCCGGTGCTATAAAATCCAGTTATACCCACGAGGATATAACCACCGTCTGTTGTTTGTTGTACACCGGTCCCGATATCATCAAGGTTCAAATCATAAGCTTTTGTCCAGAGAGTATCTCCGTTGGCGTCAGTCTTGATGAGGTAATAATCAGGGCCAGGTGTGCCACCGTAAGCATACGTATATCCGATGATGATATATCCTCCATCGCTGGTCTGTTGAACGTCGTAAGCCGCATCATCACTTATGCCGCCGTAAGTGCGGGACCAGACCTGATTGCCATTAACGTCTGTTTTAGTCAGGTATGCGTTATCATCATTATTTGTATTGAAGGAATGCGTATATCCGGCAATTATATAACCTCCATCTGAAATCTGCTGCACACTTCTACCCTCTTCATTATTGTTCCCGCCGAAGGTGCCCGTCCAGAGCGTATCGCCATAGTTGTTTGTTTTGATCAAGTAAATATCCTTTAAGCCCGCGCCATAGGAGTCGGTAGATCCGACAACGATATATCCCCCATCTGTAGTTTGTTGCACATCAAATCCCTTATCGTAATTAGTACCTCCAAATGTTCGTGTCCACAATGTATCCGGTGGCTGCGCTACTGCCCCCTGCCCGAATCCCAGCGCCGCTGCCAGCAGCAACCCCAAAACGGGCGACTTCTTCATGGCAAACTCCTTATAGGATAGTGTTCCAGGCCGTCACGGAGTGGTGTGTGTTGTCAAGAGATAGTTTACAGTTGTTTCAGGAGATGGTATACAGTTTTGTACCATGGTTGCTAAACCCTCTAAGTCGGGCAAGCCGGAGGCTTGCCCGACTTAGAAATCGTTCTTTGACTTCGGATTGATCGCGTAAGCAGGATTTCCCGCATAAAATGGTGACGGAAATAGACGTGCCAGCAACCATTGCCTAGCGCCCGGACTTCCACTGTCCAGCCGGCTAAGCCCCGACCGACCATGTGCCGCAGACCACCAAGGCTGATAAAGCCACGACAATTAACGTTGCGGTACACACTCTCATCCCGGCCGATTCGGGCGCGGCAATCCGGTTCTACAAAAGGGCGGTCGCTGACTCCATAACGGCTTACCGGCGGCTCATCTCCCAGTTCCTGGTGGGGACGAAAGTGATTATATTGGTAACGCCATTCGTCAAAACAGCTTTGCCAGGACGCGCGATCGGTATAGGCGTGACGACGCAGTACTTCCCGATTGAGGGTTTGCCAGAAACGCTCGATCTTGCCTTGGGTTTGGGGGTGCGCGATCCGCCCTTGGGTATGCTCGACGCCGCACGCCCATAAGTAGATGCGGAATGCCGACGTAGCTTCATCTTCCATGCGAAACTGAGATCCATGATCGGTCAACGTCCGCCGCGGAAGTCCATAGTGGCGGCAGGCGTTGATCCAACAACCGATCACGCCGTCGTCGCTGAAATCTGGCAGCATCCACAACCCCAACAGATAGCGGGAATGGTCGTCCAAAAGCCCCACGGGATAAATTTTACGCCCTTCCGGCAAGCGCAGTGGAGCCTTTAAGTCCATCTGCCACATGTCATTCGGATAAGGATGCTCAAATCGTCCTATGGCAGGCCATTTAGGCTGCGGGACGGGCCTTTCTATCAGACCGTTGCGCTTCAGAATACGAGCAATGGTGGCCCTCGAGGGGCATAGATCTGCTTCCCATTGGTCTCGCATGAGACGATGCAATTTGCGAGGCCCCCAAACAGGATATTTTAACCTGAGCTCTATCACCGCCTCTTCGACGGCGGGGTCGGTCCGACCCGGGGACTGGTGGGGGCGACGACTGCGGTCTCGCAACCCCTCGCTGTCTTCATCCTGAAAACGGCGCAACCATTTGTACCCGGTGCAACGGCTAATATTAAATTGCTGACAAAGAGCGCTGATATTAGAACCTGGCTCTGAAGCCAGTAGGCAGAATTCGTAACGCTGAGACATGAGGTTTTTCACTTCCCAAGGCATTATATCCTCCGAGATTATTTCCCGGAAGATAATATAACCCTAAAGTGTAACCCATGTCCCGAAACATGTGTATACTATGTTATGATACAGCACACCATTCCGTGACGGCGCTGATTTGTGGTATGGAATGGTCCATACCACCCCAGAAACTGTGAATGGCCAAATATACGAAACTTTTCCTCCTTTGTCAAGAGGTTTTTCAAAATCGGGAAGATTTGTTTATTGTCGGGATCTGTTGAGGGCGAGAGGCGAATCAACGGCACTTTTACCACCCAGCCCTTGATTTTTCAGATATTTCATTGTAAATTATTGACTATGACACGATCTCAAGTCCAAAAGTTAATTTCGGATCATCGCGAAGACCTGCACCGCATGAGTGTCAAATCTTTGGCTTTGTTCGGTTCAGTTCGCCGAGATGAAGCCGGTGAGTCCAGCGATGTGGATCTGCTGGTCGAATTCGACCGGCCTATCGGCTATTTCCACTTTTTCGACGTGCAGGAATACCTGCAAAAGCTTCTAAATGTCCCCAAGGTGGATTTGGTCATGCGCGATGCGGTCATAGAGGAACTGAAAAAGGATATCCTGGAGGAGGCTTTGGATGTCTTCTAAATCCCGCAAATGGAAATTCCGCTTGAAACATATCCTCAAGGCTATTTCGAGCGTCGCAACTTACACAACTGGTCATACCTATGAATCCTTTATCCGAGATGAAAAAACGGTTGATGCGGTAATTCTGAAATTAGCCGTTGTTGGAGAAGCCGCGCGTCATATCCCCCCTGAAATCCAATTAAGACATCCTGAGATTCCCTGGCGGAAAATGCAAGGCTTGCGTAATGTCATCGTTCACGAATATGACCGCGTTAACCTGGAAGTTATCTGGAATGTCGTTCAGCAAGATCTACCACCACTGGTCCCATTGTTGATGGATGTCTATACTTCTGAAGCTGGCGAATAGGATTGCAAATTTTAAATCTGGTTCGTTCCCCCCCAACAACATTTTCCTCCCCCAACCCTTGCCTTCCACGTCGGATTTGTGTATATTACTAAGTTTAATTGAATAATTGCGTCATTCTGGCAAGGACTTCAGTCCGCGTCCAGAATCCGATTCCCGACGCAGGCTAAAGCCTTTGCGGGAATGACTTCAAAGTGATAACCCCCCGCATGGATGGAGGACACATGCTCCCCGAATTTACCAACACAACGTTCACTGATTTCACGAAAGATGATAACCGCAAGGCCATGACCGCTGCCTTAAAGAAGGTGGAAAGCCATTTAGGCGGTGATTACCCGCTGTTCATCGGCGGCAAAGAGATCAAGACCAACGATAAGATCAGGTCGCTGAATCCCTCGAAGTTTTCCGAAGTGGTCGGATTTTTCAGCAAGGGCACGGCGGCTCATGCTGAAAAGGCCATCGCCGTAGCTGACGAGACCTTCAAGATGTGGTCGCGCATTCCCGGCGAAGAGCGCGCTCGTTACCTGTTGAAAGCCGCCGCCATCATGAAGCGCCGCCGCCTGGAACTGGCCGCGTGGATGGTCTTCGAAGTGGGCAAGAACTGGGCGGAAGCCGATGGTGACGTGGCTGAGGCCATTGACTTCTTGGAATTCTATGGCCGCGAGATGATGCGCTATGCGTCTCCGCAACCCATCACGCCGTACCCCGGCGAAGAAAACGAACTCTACTACATGCCAATGGGCGTGGGGGCCGTCATTCCGCCCTGGAACTTCCCTCTGGCCATCACCGTGGGGATGACTTCCGCCGCCATCGTCACCGGCAACACGGTGGTCTTGAAACCCGCCTCGACAGCTCCTGCCATCGCCTGGCAGTTCGTCCAAATCATGCGCGAAGCCGGCCTGCCCGACGGCGTGTTGAACTTCCTGCCTGGTTCCGGCGCGCAGATCGGCGACACCATCGTGCGGCACCCGCGCATCCGCTTCATCGCCTTTACGGGGTCGAAAGAAACCGGCCTGCACATCCACGAACTGGCCGCCAAGGTGTCCGAAGGACAGATCTGGATCAAGCGCACCATCCTGGAGATGGGCGGCAAGGATTTCATCATCGTGGACGGGGACGCCGACCTGGATGCCGCCGCCGAAGGCATCGTCACCGCAGCGTTCGGATTCCAGGGGCAGAAGTGTTCCGCCTGTTCGCGCGCCATCCTGCATACGGACGTCTATGACGCCGTCGTCAAGAAAATCGCCGAACGCGTCAAGAAGATCACCATTGGCCCGACCAAAGATCAGAAAAATTACTTAGGCCCAGTCGTGGACGAAGCTGCGTACAACAAGATCCTGGAATACATTGCCATCGGGAAGAAGGAAGGCAAACTGGTTTCCGGCGGCGGCAAAGGCCCGGCAGGAGGCTATTTTATCCAACCGACGGTCATCAAAGATATCAAGGAAACCGCGCGGATCGCTCAGGAAGAGATCTTTGGGCCGGTTTTAGCGATCATAAAAGCGCGCGACTTCCAGCATTCCGTGGATATCGCCAACGGCACGCAGTTCGGATTGACCGGCGCTCTCTATTCCCGCGACCGCAGCCACCTGGAATTCGGTCGCCGCGAACTGTTCTGCGGCAACCTCTACTTGAACCGCAAGTGCACCGGAGCGCTGGTGGGCGTGCAACCCTTCGGCGGCTTCAACATGTCCGGCACCGATTCCAAAGCTGGTGGCCGCGACTACCTGGGATTGTTCCTGCAAGCCAAGTCGGTGTGCGAGAGGTTCTGAGAGTAAATTGGAGTTAAAAGGATAGAGTCATCAAGGGCGCTGTAAATGCGCCCTTTATTTTATTGTTTCACAAGAAATCTCTTGACTTTTGCTACATAATTGCTTATATTATTTGTGACCAAAATCACAAAGGAGGCTATCATGGTCAGGGGATTCCATTTCAAATCAACCTGGCTGCTTCTTCTTGTGGGGCTCACCTCTCCCGCACTCGCCCAGGACATTTCCATCCAATTAACCCCGCAAGGGATACCAATCCAGATTCCCGCCGGTGGCGGCAGCTTTGATTATATCATTACTGCGACAAATAATGGCAGCAATTCCCAGCAGGCCACCGTGTGGTGCATGGTCACACTGCCTAATGGCAATCCCTACGGGCCGGTTTTAGGTCCGGTGACTTTCATGCTCAATACAGGTCAAACCGTGAGTCGCCAGCGCACGCAGAATCTCCCGGCGGCGGCACCTGAAGGAAACTACCTTTTCCATGCCTATGTCGGCTTTTACCCCGACAGCGTCTGGGATAGTGATAGTTTCGGCTTTGAAAAACTATCCACTAACCCCGGGGGCACTCAGTTATGGGCGGCGCGTTACAACGGGCCGGGAAATGGTTCGGATAATGCTTACTCCCTGGCTGTGGGCGCTGATGGCAGCGTGTATGTTACGGGCGAAAGTCTTACCGATTCGACAAATCACGCTTATACGACGATTAAATATGACGACGGCGGCCACGAGATATGGGTGGCACACTACCAGGGGGCCACTCCTTTCAACAAGGCTGTTCGTGTGGCGCTGGATCCTAGTGGCAATGTCTATGTTACAGGATGGAGCCCTTTAACTGGAAATAATGCTGATTACCTCACCATTAAATATAATCCCTCCGGAGACCCGCTCTGGACCGCCCGTTACAACGGTACAGGCAATTCCTATGATATTCCTACCGCTTTAGCGGTAGACGCCAACAGCAATGTCTTTGTAACTGGCACCAGTACCGGCAGTGGGACCTTGCTTGATTACGCCACTGTCAAATACGATTCCTCCGGAAATGAGCTTTGGGCCGCGCGTTATGATGGTCCGGATAATTATCTGGATGAGGCAGCGGCAATCGCTCTGGACGACAACGGCAATTGCTACGTGACCGGTTATAGCTTTGACAATGGTGATGAATACGCTACTGTAAAATATGATGCCTCCGGGAATGAAATCTGGGTGGCTCGTTATGCCGGTCTAACAGGTAATGATGACTATGCCTCTTGTATCGCTTTAGACGACAGCGGCTCTGTTTATGTTTCCGGCTGTAGTTTTGGTAGTAGTACCTATTTTGATTACGCAACGGTTAAATATGACGCTTCCGGCAATCAGCTCTGGGTGGCCCGATACGACGGACCGAATCATTGGGACGACAAGGCTTCGTCGCTGGTGGTTGACGAAACTGGTAATGTATATGTCACGGGCAACACTAGTAGTTGGGGTATCTGGTTCGCCTTTGATTACGCCACGGTGAAATATGATGCTTCAGGCAATCAAGTTTGGGCGGTGCTATACAGCTCGCCCGGGATTACTGATGACATAGCCGCTTCCCTGCTTCTGGATAATGGCCATAATGTTTTTGTAACAGGCAGTAGCAACGCTATCAATTTTAATTATTGCACCATCAAATATGATTCGACTGGCAATCAGGTTTGGCTTGCACAGTACAGTGGACCTGGAAACGGCCATGACCAGGCGGCGGCTCTCGGCCAGGACGTCGGTGGCAATGTTTATGTCACCGGTGGCAGTGCCGGGATAGGAACCGGTACCGACTACGCCACCATCAAATATTCCGGCGGCAACATCGCCAATTGGCAGCCGGTGGAAGCTGCTACCTTGGGCCAGCCACTCCCGCAGGAATCCCGCCTGGAGCAGAATTTCCCCAATCCCTTCAACGCCATAACCACCCTCAGCTACAAGCTACAAGCTGCAAGCTATGTTAAGCTATCGGTCTATGATGTTACTGGGCGGTTGGTGGAGACCTTGGCGAACGGTTGGCGGGAAGCGGGGAGCCATGAATTGACTTTTGACGGTTCGCACCTGCCCTCGGGAGTGTACGTCTATTGCATTCAGGCAGGGAGTTGGACGGCGAGTACCAAAATGGTGTTAGTGAAGTAATTGGAAAGGCTATAACCGAGAACCAAAATCAGAGCACCGAGAACTGTAACTTCGAAGTTGGGGTCGCCCTCGACCCCGACTCTTATATTTTTATCTCCCCCTCAGCTCCCTCACCAACTTCCCCACTTTTTGATCCGTTGGATTGGTTGCCAGATAGCTCTCGAGATAGGGCAGAGCTAAATCTGGTTTATGGAGATAATTTGCATAGATGACTCCCACATTGTAAATGATCGTGGGATTCCCCGGATCATATTCCAGAGACTTGGTAAATGCTTCCACCGCCCCGACGTAATCCTCCCCTTGCGCCAACCGATTTCCCCGATCCTTGTAAATATTGGATATGTTGAAAATAATCTCGAAGCGTTCTGTGGAGTTTCGTCGTGGCGCTCGTAATGCGCGGTCGTAGGAAGCCAGAGCTAACTCTTCCGATCCCTTGTGCCTCAGGGCGATTCCGAGCTGATTATGAAGTGCGGCTCGAGGTTCGCCTTCCAGTAGATTAAAAGCTCGCCTGAAGCTTTCCAGTGCTCGGAGTGAGTCAGGTGGTGATTGCAACAGTAACGCGCCACCGCGAACCAGTTCCAGATTTACGAGAATCTGACGGGCTTTATAGTCTCGGGGTGGGCGCCCACTCCAAAGTGACGGGATCGGCGCCGGACGGCGGGGAGGCTGCAAGGCGTAGAGCACACCATAGGGCATAAGATTCTGCACGTCTGGCACGGTTTGGAGATCTTCCAGATATTTGTCCCCACGAGCCTTCTGAAGATAAAGATTCCGCGCTTCTTTGAATGAGTATACAGTTTGTCCCGAAATCCTGGCTGTCTCCACCATTAAGCTATAAGCCCGGAGCCCTTGATCGAAAATCTCCACCTGTGGACGATAGCCCTCCGCATAACGCAGATACATCGCCGTAAAACTGGCGTTGTCGTTGCTTGTAAAGATGGTACCCTCAGCGGCGGTGTCCAGGATCAATCTGCCGAAATCCTCTCCAATATGCACTTTGGAACGATCCACGTCGCGGTAGTTCAGAATTAACAGCACGATTGCTGCCAGTGCAGTTCCCCACGTCCAAAGTGGCTTAAGAGCAGGTGTCCGGGATGACAATCCGAACAGGCCCTGGCCCATGAGTAGCCAGCAAACCAGCAGACCTGGCAAGTAGTAGGGATCAATATCCGGAATGCGGTAGAACGCTGAAAGTGTCAGATTAACAACCAGGATAATCAAAATAAAGATAGTGCGCCGACGATTTCGGATGAATCCATCATAGGCGCCCCAAATCGCCAGTCCCAATCCGATCCACCACCAGTTTCCTATGACCAGGGTAAAGTACAGCTTGAGGCTTTCCCACAAATTGGACAGCGAAAATGCCGCCGCCTGTTGATATTGCGCCGCGGTCAGATGATTCCATAGAAGGCTCAGGGAAACCGGATGCCCCCAATCCGCCAACGGTGACTGGGAGGCTCGTATCGGGAGGTAAAGGTATAGACTGATTCCCAAGATGAAGAGCAGAATGTGAGTTGAGGAATATTTCCAGCGGTTCGAGGTCGTTTCAGTAAGGTAGAGATAGATTACCGCGGGAATGACAGCCAACGCCGACAAGTGATGGGTTAACGATAGTCCCAGCAGGTAGGACACCATGAACCACTTGCGGGGATGGTCACTCAAAGCCGCAGCAGCTATTCCGGCGATCAGCGCCAGATTCAAGGCGTAAACTTCGATGCCGCCAGTCTCCCCCCAGAAGGAAGGCGAGAACGCCCAAACCAGGCATAGCGCAGCGGCGATCAGTGGTTGACGCTTTCCTTCCAACAGGAAGAACAACGCAGGAATCGCCGCGACCGCAGCCAACACGCCAAATAGGTTTGCTGCTAAGGCCGGTTTTAAGAAACCGAACAGCGACATGAAAAAGTGTCCGGCCAGTGTGAAGAGCGGGTAGCCAGGCGGATGGGCAATTCCCAGCGTCTTCATGACCAGCGAGAATTCACCACTGTCGCCAACGTAGACTGTGCGGCACATGGTCAGTAAGTAGATCACCAGCGTGGTAAGAGTGGGAATGATCCACCCCAAGATGGCTCGATCGCTTTGGATTTTTCTGATCATATCCTACAGATCATTTCTTCGTGTTACCTCCTTCTCAACAAGGTCACCAGTTCGGCGACACTTTGTTCGGAGGGGTGTTTCTGCAGGTATTCTTCGAGGTAAAGAAGACCCAGGTCCATCTGCTTTAGGTATTTAACATAAATAAGGCCGATATTATAGGTAACCTCATCATCACCGGGATTATACTCCAGCGCCTTCTTGAAGGCTTCAACGGATCCAACGTAATCTTCCGCTTGAGCCAACCTCTGGCCACGGTCTTTATATAAATTCGAGAGGTTAAGGTGAACTTCCTTTCGTTCGCCGGCGCTCAGGCGAGGAGCATCTAATGCGCGCAGGTAACAGCTCAACGCTTCCTCTTCTGCGCCGCAGTGCTGTAAACCAAGCCCCAACTGATTGTGCATCGAACCACGAGGCTCGTGCTCACATAAAGCCATGGCTCGCCTGACATGGTTCATGACGCCCAGGGAATCGGGTGGAATCTGCTTTTGTAGCATCGCAACTTTGGCCGCTTCCAAATTTACCAAGATTGAGCGAGCTTTGAAGTTGGTGGGAGGATCGCCGGGCCACAGATCCGGAATCGGTCGTTCGGGACGATTCAGCGGCTGGAGAGAATACAACACCCCAAAGGATTCAACATAAGTTGATTCCGGCGCGAAATTCGGATTCTCGATGTATATATCCCCAGGTCCTTCCTGTACAAAAACTTTTATTGCCTCTCTGAAGGTGTAGACGTTCTGCCCTGAGAGTTTCGTCGCCTCCACCAACAATGTTGGCATGCGCATGGCGGGATCGAACACCGTAACCTGGGGCCGGTAATCTTCAGCATAGCGCATGTACATGCTGGCAAAAATGCTATTGTCTTCATCCGCGAAAATAGTACCTTCACCGGCGGTATCCAGAATCAATTTGCCATAGGCCTCTGCCAGACGGTTTCCCGATTGATCAAACTTGTTGTAATTCAGGATCAAAAGAAGGAGGACGGCCAACGCGGTTCCCCCAAAAGACAGATAGCGTGCTGTGGGGAATTTTCGCCCCAGTTCCATAACGCCCTGACTCGCGAGTAGCCACATCGCTAAAAGACCAGGAAGATAATAAGAATCAATGTCCTCGATGCGGTAAAAAGCTGACAGAAATAAATTCGATCCCAGGAGGATAAAAGCGTAGGTAGTGCGCCGCCGGAAAGTTTTAAGCCCAATAAATGCTCCCCACACGGCCAGACCCAGACCAATCCACCACCAGTTGTCCAGAAGAATTTGGAGGAACAAGATCAGTCCCTTACCCTCGTTGGAGACCGAGAATTCCACGGCATGCTGATAATCTGCTCCTGTGATGTGGTTGAACAGGAGTTTCAGTTCGGTGGGATGGCCCCAGTTGGTCAGAGGCGAAACGGAGGAGCGCGCCGGGAGGTAAAGGTAAATACTCAAACCAACCAGAAACAGGACGGCGTAAACGGGTAGATTCTTCCAACGGTTGGAGGTTTTTTCCTGCAAAAAGAGATAGCCCAATGCCGGGACCACTGCTATCGCCGATAAATGATGCGCCAGAGCCAGTCCCAGTAGATAGGGGATGATGTACCATTTCCGTGCGTAGGAACTCAACGCCAACGCGGACAGGGTCGCCACCAACGCTAAATTCAACGCGTAGACTTCTATTCCATTCGTCTCCTCCCAATACGCAGGAGAGAATGCCCAAACCAACAACATCACTCCGGCGATGAGCGGACGTTGCCGACCGTCTATCAAGAAAAACAGGGCCGGAATTCCCGCGGCCGCCAGAATCACTCCGTACAGGTTCGCGGCCAGAGCCGGCTTTAAAAAGCCCGACAAGGAGACGAAGACATGCCCCATAATAGTAAATAAAGGATATCCTGGTGGATGCGCGATCCCCAACGTTTTTAAGGTCAGCGAGAATTCTCCACTGTCGCCCACATACACCGTCCGGCACATGGTCAACAGGTAAACCGTCGCGACTGCTGCGGTCGGTACTACCCACCCCAGGATGACCGGGGATATTTTAGATCTCTTGATCATTCGTTATTCAAGGGGACAGTGCCAAAAGTTAAGAAAAATAAAAGCATGGATCAAGGGAAAATCGTGGGAATACGGAAAAATCAACGATCATTATAATGAGAAGGGCTGTACCCAGGTAGCAAGGTACAGCCCTAATGCATTTTCTGATGACGACTAGAAATCGTAGCAGACGATGGTTCGGTCGTCTTTCATGAAGAAGAGCCGATTTTCAATGCCATCGAGTTCGTAGGTTGGTTCCTTGGTGCCTAAGGCAACTCGCCGCAAATCCTTACCGGTCGTTTTATCTATTTTCACCAGACCGGCATTGGCTTTACTGCCACTGCTGCCGCCTTCGATATTGCACAGTATGGTTACGTAATTGTCTGCCTGAGCCGAAGCTTTAAAACGCTTCGACATAGTGGGATTTCCGTAGATTTCGTATTTCTGGCTCATCCCAGTTTCTGCCGCTCGCGAATATGCTGATGCGGCGCTCATGGCATTTACTCCTGCCATCGCTGCGGTTGTGGCAATTTTAGCGAACAGGCTCGCGCCGGGAGCCTTATGATAATTATGATAAATTTGAGCTCCACCACCATCGTACAGCGCTAAATTCTGCTGTGAGGCTAGTAGAAATCCATTATCTCGCAATTCCAGGCTGCCGGGGCTTTCATTGCCGTCGAATTTGATTTTTTTAGCCCTCTCCACCGCTTCCGCATCAGCCAGATTGATCTGGAAGATGGAACCATCCGCATACAAGATGATCTTATCATCTTTAACAGCGAAGGAGCTGGCGCCATCCATGTCCCGGAACGGTTTCTTCCACACGGATTCCCCAGTCTGCAAGTTCAAGATGTTAATATACGGCTTCCCTTTTTCGCCGCCACCTCCACGCACAACCAAGCCTTGCGGAGTTACGGTCATTTGCACCACGGGACTTAACAGTTTGGGCGGTTTAGCCCAGAGTAGGCTCCCATCATTAGTATTAATCGCGGCCACTGTGTTGTCATAGGGAACGTAGATGACCTGGCCGTCCTGGCTTAGTATAAAGGGAGCGTACCCATAACGAAGTCCGGGGATACCTTTGAATTTTAGGGGTGACGTCCAAATTACTTCGCCGGAAGTCGAGTTAATTTTACGCGGGCCGTTCTTCGTTAAGAACTCGATGAAGCCGTCTTTATGGAAGACGGGCATCTGGTTTCCGCTGATCGCCAACCGGCTCGATTTTTTAGCAGGACGCAAGGGATAGAGTTCCGGGCTTTTCTTGAATAGAGTCTCAGAAGCCCAGATCACTTTCCCGGTCATGAGTTCGGCCAGAACACCGGTCGGTTTCATGGTTTTCTCTTTTAGGCCGTAAATCAGCAAAGCGCTCAATTCGGGGATAAACAACTGCCCGCTGCTGCTGGCCAAACCGATGTCTTTGGACGTCCAGAGAATTTTCCCATCAATAGCGTCTATCACGACTGTTTCAGTGTTGACGCCCAGCGGGCCGGATTTTTTACTGATAACGGCGAACTGAGTTCCTGAAAGAATCTCAAAGAAGTCTTCCGGTAATTTTTTGATGTCTTCCATCTTCCAAGCGACATTGCCGGTGGCTGGATCCAGGCTGTACAAGCCTTCATCCGTACAGACCATCAGGTAACCGGCATCCGTTAACTGTTGCCAGACGATGTCCTTATCGAAGGTTTTCGTCCAAAGCTCTTGAGCGTAAGGTGTTTCCTCTTCCGCCTGCAGGGTAGAGGTAATAGTGATTATGCCGGCGACCAGGCCAATGATTGCCCAGGCAATCCCCATGTTCTTCATCTTTCCTCCGCGGTAATAATTTTAGGTGTTGCCATCGGTTTTCGTCAAATATAACATTGCAAATGTGAAAAATCAAGAAGAAAGGCAGTTTTTCGAAACCCGGATTGTTCATTCCTCATTACGTATAATACGAATGGCAAAGGCGCCCTTCGGGGCGCCTTTGCCATGATGTTTCTTGGCTTCGTTGCGTGGTTTACTTCATCAGCACCATTTTTCCGGTAGCTGTTTGACCACCGGCCTCCAGGCGATATAGATAGATTCCCGAAGCCATCCTCGAACCATCAAAGCCTGCCTGATGCATGCCCGCGTCCCTCCAGCCATCCACCAGCACAACGACCAGTCTCCCGGTAATATCATACACCTTTAAACTGACATGGCTGAGTGCTGAAAGCTGATAACTGATGGCTGTGGTGGGATTGAAGGGATTTGGTGAAACTATACACAAGTTTCCATTCCCCGAGAAAGTTTGGGTTGCTTCTGCCGGCGTTTCCGGTTCGGCGTCCCAACCTTCCAAGTTCGTTTTTCCCACCCACGGACCGGCCATCCGGTCAGCTCCCTTGGTGAAGGAGAAACCGCTGGCTGCCCAGGAGTTGTACGGCGCCAGTCCGACATAGCCGTCGTAACTGTAGGTGCCGTTCGGTTCGCTGCCGGCGATTACCTGCGTCATGTCGCGTGTCAAGGTAGCGCCGCCGGGCAAGTTTAAATTTCGCAGCAAGACTTGCACTGTCTGTCCGTTGGGATAGGTCATGTTGATCCAACCAGCGCAAACAACCGTGACAGTTTCGTTGTTGTGGATGTTGACGCTGTAGGTGAAGGAACCACCGGTTTCGGGCAGAGTCAACGGGCTGGTAGGTGTCAGCGTTAGGGAAAGATTATGTGTGGGTGAACTGACAGTGACGGTCATGCTGTCCTGAGAGATATTGCCTCCGGCATCAGCGGCTTGGACGCCGACAGTGTACACGCCGCTGGGATAGCCTCCGGTAGCCCATTTGCCGACGTTGTCCGTAGTTTCGATGATGCTATCACCATCATTGTTGGTCAGGACGAAGAAGAAGTTACGCAGGTTGTAATTGCCTTCCGTATTGCAAGTGGCGTCATCCTTGTAGACGATACTGTTGAATCCGCTGTAACTTGCCGCCGGCATGGGGTCACCAAATTGGAACGCCAGTCGTTGTTCATTCACCAGGCCGCCTCGGATAGTGTAGGTGATGCGCCGGGGAATGACCTCCCACGTGGTGTTGAAGATGTGGTCTCCCAGTTTAGCGATGATGTCCAGATCGCCGGAAAGATTGCTGGGATTCTGGTAAGTAGAAGTGTTGTTCACGCAGAATGCCAGAAGATTTGTGCCTTGAGCCAGATGAATTTCAGGCGCAGTTGGTTCAGCGCTCGGCGTCAAAAAATCCAACGGATTCCCCGTGGGCAGATACCAACCCCAAGGCAGCCCGGAGGTGCCCACGACCTTGTCGAAATGCACGTGATGGAAGCTGGATACCGACCAGGTGGCGTTATCGCCAATGTAGTCGCCTTCATTGATGCGCTGTCCTAAGGCGAACTGCCAGGTGCTGTTGGGGATATGCCAGTAAAGCCAACCGGAATCACCCGCGGTATAACTGTAACCAATCATCAGGCCGCCGTACATGGTGCCGGTGGTGGTGTGCGTGAGGTACCCGGGGGAGGATGAATAGACGTGAACGCCGCCGGTAGGTTGCATGACGTCTATGCCGTCGTGGAAGTAAGGCGTACCGCCATAATTCTGGAATTCGTCATAGTTATTGCCCAACGATCCATGCTGATTCGTCGGCGAGTACATCCAGGGGATGGCCCAGGCGGTAGTAGCTATCAGCGAGATGGCTGTGACGGCCATGATGAGAATTAGTCGCTTCATTTCGCACCTCCTTCACAGCACAATGATCCCAAGGGTGCGCAGATAATTTCATCCCTCGTTAACACTACCAATCGCTTGCCGTCCGGTGAGAAGCTGACTCGCGGCGTGGTTATGTTCCAATGGCGGTAATCCACCGTTTTTTCGTAACAAGCGCTACCGTCGCGGTTGTACAGGCGTATCATTCCATCCGGGTGACGTTCCGGGCCCTGAACCGAGGAACCCAGGTCACGCTCCAGGCCTGCGGCGATACAGCCTGCCTCCAGCGCGAGATCTACGCTCGTGAACGAAAACTGGCCATCAACTTCCAAGTGCTTTTGCATCACCACTGTACCGGCAGGATTTTCCAGCACGACTAACGCGTGAGAGCTGAACACTGCCAGATGAGCATTATCCTTTGAAAAAGCCACACCGCGGAGGATTTCCCCGCTGGGTTCGCCCACGTAACTGGGGCGGCCATTGTGGAATAACGTCAGCTTGGGGCCGTATAGTACCGCTGTCCATCGGCCATCCGGCGAAATCTTAAACCCGTGCGCCGAACCCAATTCGACCAATCGGTTGCCTCGGTCATCGAACAGCAGCAGGCCTTCCACGCCGCTGTTGATCAGAACGCGATCGCCGGAGGAACTGAAGCTCACTTCGCCCACGGCGGGAAGAGTTATTTCCTTGACCAACTTCCCGGCAATCGAACAGAAGTAAATACGATTGTCGAGAACGCTGTTATTCCGGGCAACGGCGACGGCAGCGCCGAAGTCACTCGGATAAATGTCATTGAGGAATTGATGCTGGAGGTTCCACAGGGTGCTGCCATCGGTGCGTTTCAAAGTCAGGGAAGCCGCCTCGGGTTGTTCCGGTGATCCTTCATAACTAATGATAGCATAAGTCCCTGCATTAGGAGACAGGAATACTCGTTCTGATACTGAAAGATCCTGAACAGCCGCTTCGCCCGCCGAATTAAGCCGGTTGAATCGCAACTGCTCCTGGATCAACACGTCACCGGCCGCGCTCAAAGCGGCGGTTTCGAGGCCTCCTTCAGATCGCGCCAGAATCTCCCACGGTGCCTCCGCCCAGGAAGCAGCGACCAGGAAAACCAGCGCCATACATGTCGAAAAAAAGATGAATCTGTTCTTCATAGCACCTCGATCTAAGTTAGGTATATGATCAATTGGATGATATGCTCCGCTGCATATTAAGCTACAAAAAAAAATGTTCCATTACAAGCGAAATTTTTAAAAAACTGAAATTTTACTAATGTCGCATTCAGGCGAATCTAAAAAGGTTACCCCTCCCGGAGTAATCTTTTTTATCATTTTTTATTTCCGTCCTTGACTTTGGCAGGTTTTCATGTTATATTATAGAAAATACAATGTCCGAATACAATCCGCATAAACGCAAACTAAATCCTTAGGGAGGAGACATGCGCAAAGCTTTGTTTCTGCTGTTTGTCGCCGGGCTGTTGTTCCTGGGATTGGCCAACCTGGTCGGTGCCTACCCAAGAACAGTAGTTGTGGAAAATTTCACCAACTGGGGCTGACCCTACTGCGTGCAGAGCGATCCAGCGCTCCACACAGCCCTGC
>JAGVQJ010000178.1 GCA_020051775.1 Calditrichota bacterium
TCCCCAAAACGCATTCGACATCGCTTACCACATGAGCTGGCCCAACGGCGTTGATCCCTGGTATTTGGCTAATACCACCGACAACAACGCCCGGCGCGTCTATTATAACATCACCGGCACACCGACACAGGTTTGTGACGGGACCGCTGCCAGTTGGCCCACAATACAATCCACAATCCAAAGCCGTATGGCTGTGGCCTCGCCGATCTGGATGGATCTGATTGCCCAGGTCAACGGCACCACCCTGAACCTGACCGCCAAATGCGTAGCCAACACCGCCATCCAAAGCAACCATGTCATTCAATTGGTGCTGATGGAAAGGTATAAATTTCTGGTCTCGCCGAATGGCATGAACGATCATTATCACCCCATGGTGAAAATGGCGCCCACGGCTTCCGGACAAGCTTTTACAGCGCCGGTTCCGGGCGATACAGTCACTTATGCCGCCACCTTTACGATTCAGCCCAATTGGTCGGTCAACAACCTGGACATCGCTGCCTTTGTACAGAACAACGTCAGCAAGGAAATCCTCCAGGCGCGGTGCGAACAGGTGCCTCTGAATTTCCCCAACCTGATGTATACCTCGAATGCCATTACCGATCCCAACAGCAATGGCCGCGCTGAACCGGGTGAAAGCTGCACTATGGCTATCACTCTGAGCAACGCGCTGTACTACCAAACCGCTACCAACATTGTGGCTACACTGTCAACCACCGACCCCTCCATCACGGTTACAGCCAATACTTCCAATTACCCCAATATCCCGTCGGGTGGCCAGGGCGTGAACCAAACACCGTTTGCGTTCAATGTCAATGCCTCGGCCACACCACACACGGCCACCTTCCACCTGCATGTGGTGGCTAATCCCCTGCAGACGGTCTACGACACCGATTTCGAGGTGTTCATTGACTTCCAGAGCGTGTTGTTGGTGGATGATGACGGCGGATCCAATTACCAGACGTGGTATTTGATGGACTTGGATAGCATTGGCGCAACTCACGAATACTGGAATGTGGACAGCCAGGGTGAAGTGCCTTTATCCTGGATCAACCACTTCGATAACGCCATCTGGTTCACTTCCAACCTGACAGCGCCTTTGTCCGCAACAGAACAGACCGTCATCAGCGGCTACTTGAGCCAGGGCGGACATCTGTTCTTATCGGGTGAGGAGCTGGATGAGCAGTTTAGAGGGACGCCCTTCTATACCAACACTCTGCATTGCTCATCCCTGCAAGCCGTCGGCTACTTCCAATTAACGGGGTTGTACGGAGATCCCATTTCCAACGGCACCCTGTTAATGCTGGTAGGCGGCACTGGAGCGGGCAACAGTTACAGTCCCAATGCCATAGCTCCGGGGACGGACGCTTTTACCGTCTACACCTACGATAACAGCGGTTCAGCCGGATGCGTCCGGTGGTCTTCAGGCAACCAGAAGTTAGTCTATACGGCCTTTAACTTCGAGGCGACTTCAGGATTGGCTTCTACCACTCCGCGACGTACCGTCCTGAACAACATCCTCAACTGGTTCGCTGGAATTGCGCCGCCCGCACAGTTTGATGTCACTCTAACGCCGGTCAATCCACCCATCGTAGTACCGGCTCAAGGTGGCAGTTTCCAATTCAATGCGGCGGTGGTCAATCATGGCCCCAACCAGATGCCCTTCTGGGGTTGGGCGCGTATGAAATACCCCAATGGCACTTACAGCGGCAACACCTTAGGACCGGTTCAGATCAATCCGCCGGTGGGCGTAACTGTCAGCCGTTTACGCAATCAGAACATCCCGGCCTCGCATCCTGCCGGTGTGACGACCTACCTGGGCTACACCGGCCTGGTGGTTGCCTACCCCGCCATGGATTCGAGCTCCTTTACCTTCACTAAATCGGCTACGGCTGATGGCGGCCCAGTAGTGTGGGACGCTGTCTGTTCCGGAGAACCGTTCCCCGGTGAGGTTATCGCTTCAACACCGACGAGTTTCGGACTGGTTGCGGCTTATCCTAACCCGTTTAATCCATCAACCACTATCAGCTATCAGCTCGCAAACGATACCCAGGTCAGTCTGCGGGTATTTGATACAGCGGGCAGGTTGGTGGTTTCTCTGGCGGATGGCTGGCGTCAGGCCGGTTCACATCAGGTGACTTTCGATGGATCGAACCTGGCTTCCGGCCTCTATCTGTATGTCCTGAGCGCCGAAGGTCAAGTCAGCACCGGAAAGCTTGCCTTGATGAAATAGTCGAGTAATCGCTGCGGACACTGCGACGGCGAGACGCTCAGAGAGCGTCCCGCCGTTTTTTACTCCCTGGAATCAGAATTAAAGCAATACTCTAAACAACTTTAAAGTATCATGAGAACCTATACGTGGGAATTTCTAATAATACTCTAAGTATATAAATATCAGTATACTGACAAGAATAAAATCGTTCAATACAGTGAAAAAAAGCTTGATTTCGCGCAAAAAATTCCTTATATTACGATCCGGCCATGTTTGGCAGAACATCATGGTCGCGTATTTCCAGATTGTATAACCCAACACCTCACTTATATCAAAATGGTGGATCAATTATACCAAGAGCATTATGACGGATAGCCTCTTGACAAGTATGGTGCGTTTTTAATGGGCACCACTCGATCCCGCAACCTAAAACGTACAAAAGGAGAAGCAGTATGAAGAAAGTGACAATTGTTTTTTTAGCTTTGGCGCTTCTGGCAGCGTGCGCATGGGCGTACGAGGTTAAAGAAGAGCAAGAGTTGGTTACCTTTACTGAGGATGTCAGCCCGGATCTCGGGCCGGTGGCTCCGATCACACCCTATGACACGCCTTGGGATACCCTATTTACATTAAATGCTCAACTCACTTCGACCAACCTGTTGTTGGGCGTAGCGCATGCAGGCGGGTACTTCTGGACCACCGGCGCAGGTAATAGCTCCGCAGTTACAACCGATAATAAATACTATCGGTATACCAATGCCGGCGCTTTCGTAGATTCGTTTGTTCAGCCCACGAACTCTGGCTGGGGCTGGCGTGATCTCGTTTTTGACGGCACATATCTGTACGCCGGGTGCGAAGTGTCGCCTGTTGTAGCTTTTGATCCTACCAACGGCGCTTTAGTGCCAACTATGAACATCCCCAAACCCGCGGCACTGGCCATCGCCCGCGCCTTGGCGTATGATCCGGTTTCGGATCATTTCTGGGGTGGTAATTTCGGTTCCAACCTCGTCGAATTTGACCGCGCTGGAAACGTGATCTGGCAAGGTTCACCTTCCCCCTCGACTTCCGTTTATGGCTTGGCATGGGATTCCGATCCCGACGGCCCCTGGCTGTGGGTTTACGATCAAACGACTCCGGGAACCACGATTCGCAAGTATAACCCCGCCACTCATACATACACCGGGGAAATTCACACCCTCCCATTGATGCCCGGAAACACCGCTGGTACCGCCGGTGGCGCCGAAATGAATTCTACCTGGAATCCCTCCTTGTGGACTATGGTCTGCATGGTGCAAGGCACCCCCGCTGACCAATTCTGCGTCGTGGAAGTGCGCAACAACGCCAATCCACTGGCTCCGGCAGCCCCCGATGCTTTCACCCTGATCAACAACGGTGAATTGTTAATGGCCACTCTGACCTGGACGAACCCCAGCCTCACGGTCAATGGCCAGCCGCTCACGACCATTGACAGTCTCGTCGTGAAACGCAATGGCGCCTTCCTGCTTTCCTTGCAGGGTTCACCCGGTCAGGCCATGAATCTGAATGACAACGTTCCGGTTGTGGGCAACTACAGTTACCAAATCTACGCCGTGAACAGCTTCGGAGACGGCATCCCCGTCGGTGGTTCCGCCTGGATCGGTCTGGATACCCCCGGCCCAGCTACCGGCGTAACCGCAACCAGCCCTGCGAACTTGCAAGTTCTGGTTAGCTGGACAGCCCCAACAGCAGGCGCGCACCAAGGTTATTGGCCGGCCGGTTCCTGGGATGGTCAGAAGATCTATCGCAATGGCACCTTGCTGACGACTTTAACCGGTACAAACACCAGTTACACGGATAATCTGGCCGATTATGGCGTGTATACCTACGGTGTGGCGTATTTCAACGCCTCTGGCGACGGTCCCACCGTCAATGCTCCACCGCTGGCTTTATCGCCGTATCAAATGACCTCTACACCCTACAATTGGATTGAAATCAACCCGAACCGTCCGGGTGGCCTGGCCGGCATCAACAGCGGTCTTAATGGTGATGACCAGAACCTGGGCCCGTTCCCCTTGGGAATGAACTTCACCTTCTTCGGCACAACCTTCAACACGGTTCGCATGTGCTCGAATGGATTTGCCTCATTCACCTCAACTTCCACCGCCTTGACCAATGCGACCATCCCGGCGATCGCGTTGCCGAATGACTTGCTGGCAGTTTACTGGGATGACTTACTCATGTCAGCCACCGGTGGTGGAGCGGCCTTCTACTACTATGACGCCGTGAATGGCCGTTTCATCATGGAATGGGATACCGTCGAGCATTATAGCTCAACGATCACCGGTGACACATTTACCTTCGAAATCATCCTGCATGCCAATGGCATCGTTGATTACATGTACAAGGACATAGTGCCCGGCACTTTCACCCCATTCCCGTCCGCCACTGCGGGTATCGAAAATGCCACCGGTACTCTCGGTAATCTCGCCACGTTCAACGGCTCCGGCCCGATCGAACCGGCTCCCTTGACCGGCATCCGCTTCCAACCTTGGACGGTCAATCCCGATCTCCAAGTCTGGCTGAATCCCATCGGCCTGCCGATTCAGATTCCCGCCAACGGCGGCGCCTTCAACTTTGAACCCGGAACGGTGAATAATGGCCCGAATCAGACGCCGTTCTCGGTTTGGGCACGGATCAAGTATCCTGATGGAACTTACACTGGGTACACAATTGGTCCGGTCACCCTCGATCTGCCGGTGGGAACTTCGATCCAGGTCAATCGCACCCAGACGATTCCTGCTGACTGGCCTACGGGTATCTACACTTACCTCGGCTATGCCGGGTTAACCGTCAGCTATCCGGCTCTTGACAGCGCTACCTTCGAATTCGAGAAGCTGGCCGCGCCGGATGGTGGTCCGACGGTTTGGGAAGCCATCTGTTACGGTGAACCCTTCCCCGGTGAAGTGATCCGGGCATTGGCCTTGACGCCGAATACCTTCACTCTGAAGGGAGCTTCACCCAATCCGTTCAATCCCACCACTAACATCAGTTTCACTCTGCCGGAAGTATCCGACGTTACTTTACGCGTCTTCGACGTTTCCGGTCGTCAGGTGGCGCAAATACTGCATGGGGTGCTTCAAGCTGGATCTCACCAGGTAACTTTCGATGGATCCAACTTGGCCTCGGGTATCTACCTGTACACCTTGAATGCCGGCAGCCATAAGGCTTCTGGCAAGATGGTGTTGTTAAAGTAGGAAAATCCAAATTACTTTGATTAAACATGAATGGCGCTTTTAACAGCGCCATTCATGTTTATAAAACGACAACTTCAACTTTATTTGTAAGTTCTGTGTTTACAAGGATAAGTCAATTATAAAATTTAATCAAACCGTGAAATAATGCTTGACTTGGCGCAAAATTTTCGCTATATTGTAATTGCTCCGATGTTACTGCTACCGAGATTCTTGCTTACCTTCAGCTTATCCAACCTGATTATACCGTTCTGCTGATGGTGACGGTGCGTCATACGAACAAGCAGCATAAAATACGAATCTTTACCAATGTTGTGCATTTCATAGTACACAATCCGATTTACAAACCCCAACTGTACGAAAAGGAGAAAGATTATGCGAAAACTTTCAACTGTATTGTTGCTGGTAGCATTAATGACGGCATGCGCCTGGGCGTTTGACGCCAAAGAAGAAGTGGTGCTCTTCACCGAGGACGCCAGTCCGAATCTGGGTCCGGTTGCGCCAGCTTCTCCCATTGACACCCCCTGGGACACTCTTTTCACGTTCCGCGCTGAAACTGGCGCCACGAACCTGCTACTGGGTGCAGCCCATGCTGGTGGATATTTTTGGGCTAGCGGCGGTGGCGTTAGCTCCGGCGTGACAACAGACAACAAGTACTACCGCTATAACAACTCCGGCGTCATTATTGACTCCTTCCCGCAGCCTACGAATTCCGGCTGGGGCTGGCGCGATCTCGCCTATGACGGAACCTACCTGTATGCAGGTTGCGAAACGGCCACCGTCGTGGCTTTCAATCCCGCTACCGGCGCCTTGGTCCCAGGAATGGACTTCCCAAAGGCAGCGGCTGCTGCGATTGTACGCGCTCTGGCTTACGATCCGACAACGGATCATTTCTGGACCGGTAACTTCGGCAGCAATATCATCGAAATGGACCGCAGTGGCAACTTGATCTGGTCGGGTTCCCCCGCCCCCTTAACCTCTGTCTATGGTATGGCTTGGGACAATGATCCCTCCGGTCCGTGGCTGTGGATTTTCGATCAAGGAACCCCCGGCTGCGTATTCCATAAGTGGAATCCCATTACCCACACGTTCGTGGGTGAGTCACACGCTCTGCCGTTAATGCCCGGCAATACCGCCGGTATCGCCGGTGGCGCAGAATTAGCCAACACCTGGAACTCGGCATACTGGACCATGGTCTCCATGGTTCAAGGTACTCCGACCGACCAGGTCTGCGTAACGGAACTGCGCAATAATGCCAACCCGTTAGCCCCGGGCGCCCCCACCAACTGGGTGCTCAGCAACAACGGAGCCACCCTGATGGCCTCTCTGTCCTGGACCAACCCCACCGTTACGGTCAACGGTTCACCCTTACTGAGCATTGACAATGTCATCGTCAAGCGCAACGGCGCCATCATCGCCACGTTGACCGGCACCCCCGGCCAGGCCATGACTTACAACGATAATGTGCCCAGCGTCGGCTCCTACAGTTACCAGGTTTATGCCACCAATAGCAGCGGCGACGGTATCCCCGTCGGTGGCAGCGCTTGGATCGGTTTGGACACCCCCGGTCCAGCGACCGGTGTCGTGGCCACGCCCGGCAATATGTCTTACACGCTGAACTGGGTTGCTCCCGCAGCCGGTCAGCATGGTGGCTACTTCCCGCCCGGTTCTTGGACTGGCCAGAAGATTTACCGCAATGCCATGTTGGTTGCAACTTTAACTGGAACCAATACCAGCTACAGCGGTACGGTCCCAGCTGCCGGCACTTATACCCTGGGTGTTGCCTATTACAACACTTCGGGTGATGGCCCCACGGTCAATGCCGCCCCGATCTTTATATCCGGTCCGCCGCAATACACCGTGAGCACCACCCCGTACAATTGGGTGGAAATTAACCCGAACCGTCCCGGCGGTCTGCCCGGCATCAACACCGGCTTGAACGGCGACGATCAAAACCTGGGCCCGTTCCCCATCGGTTTCAATTTCCCGTTCTTCTCCGGGACGACCTTCAACTCAGTGCGCATGTGCTCCAATGGATGGGCCTCCTTCACCTCAACTGCCACCGTATACGTCAATGTGACCATTCCCACGGCCGCCGAACCCAACAACCTGCTGGCGGTTTACTGGGATGACATGTACATGGTGCCGAGCGGGGGTGGCGGCGCGGGGTTCTATTATTATGATGCAGCCAACAGCCGGTTCATCATGGAATGGGACACCATCGAACACTTCTCGTCCACGGTCACAGGCGATACCTTTACCTTCCAGATCATCCTGTATACCAACGGGACGATTGACTACATGTACAAAGACCTCGTGCCGGGCACAACCACTCCGTATCCTTCGGCCACCATCGGCATCGAAGATGCTACCGGCGCCCTCGGCAACCTGGCCACGTTTGACGGCTCAGGCCCGATCAACCCCACGCCAATGAGCGGCATCCGCTTCACGCCCGCTGGGTCAGCGTTGAATCTGGACATCGTACTGGATCCCGTCAGCCCGCCGATCGTGATTCCGCCCGGCGGCGGCTCGTTCAACTTTAATGCCACGCTGACCAATAACGCCACCACACCGGCCACCTTCCAGGCCTGGATTAAAGTACAATTGCCTAATGGCTCCTGGTATGGTCCTGTGTTGGGTCCCTTGTCATTAACGCTACCCGGCAGCGCCTCAATCAGCCGTCTGCGCACGCAAGCGGTACCGGGATCGGCGCCCGCAGGCGCTTACGTCTATCGCGGCTGGGTTGGCAACTACCCGTCCAATCCGGTGGATAGCTCCAGCTTCCCCTTCACCAAATCTGCTGTCGGCCTCGGCGGCAATGTGAGTGAGTGGGTTTGCTACGGAGAAGCTTTCCCGGGCGAGATGGTCAGCTCGATCATGACTCCCAGCAGCTTCAGCCTGAATGGAGCCACCCCCAATCCGTTCAACCCGACCACCACCATCAGCTTCACGCTGCCGGAAGTCTCCCGTGTGCACCTGAACGTCTATGATATGTCCGGACGTTTGGTGACTACATTGGTCAACGGCCAGCGCGAAGCCGGATCCCATCAGGTGACCTTCGATGGATCCAATATGGCCTCGGGTATCTATCTGTACACCTTGACCGCCGGCAGCCACAGCGCCACCGGCAAGATGGTGCTGCTGAAGTAATTGCGTTACTCCCAGTGCAAGATGCTTCTCAATCTTGCATAATAATGTAAACAAGGGGCGGTCTCGTGAGGCCGCCCTTTGTTTATGGTCGGTACTTGGAATTAATAATACTCTAACATCCCCCGGTCCATCGGTTTAAACGGTCTGTGCCGCTCATCCAGTGCCGGTGAGGAATAATACAAAATCTCCTTGCCTGAAGAATGTTCATTCATTAGATTTAAGGATTATACACAGATATTCGTCAGAATTCGACTTACCGCCTTTCATGGCTATAAAGTTAGAAGAAACGGACCAACCATTAATGGAGGATTAACATGCGCACTCTTCGAATTGTCACCGTCATAATGTTGATGGCCCTGCTCACGGTTTCCGCTTCGGCCAAATCCGATCTGGGATTTAAAAGCCTCGGCGTCCGAGTCGGATTTATAATGCCGGAAGATCCTATTGAAAGCACCGTCGGATTCGGTGCCCAGGCTAATTTTGGCACCATTGCCACCAATATCGCTTTGGATGGGTTCGTGGAATACTGGAGTAAGAAGTATGACCTCGGATTTGGTTACGATGCCACTTTTTCGGAATTTGTACTTGGCGCAATGCTTAAATACTATTTCCCGATGGAATCGAGCATTAAGCCCTACGCCGGTGCTGGTTTGGCGATGCATTTCGGGACGGCCAAAACAGAATATGCCAATCCCTTCGGTGGTGGTACCGTCTCGGCCTCTGCCTCTAATTCAGACATTGGTATCCCGCTGGTCGGTGGTGTCGATTTATCGCTGTCACCCCAATTGAATGGATTTGCCGAGTTAAAATACGCTGTTACCGATTTGTCGTACTTCGGAATATTCGTCGGCGTCAATTACCTTTTCGGCAAATGATCCTGCTGAATTTTGCGGATCATTGAATCAGAAACACCAGAGGTTGTACTAAAAGAGGTAGGGGCGTTCAATTGAACGCCCCTACGTTTCGTTATTACTTTTTCGCTTTTACTTTAAAAGCACCATTTTGCCCGAAGCGCGATCTTGTCCCGCTGTCAGAGTGTACAAGTAAATCCCCGAAGCCAATCCCGAACCATCGAACGTAACCTCGTGGTCGCCGGCAGTTTTCCAGCCTTCCACCACCGTGCCGACCAATCTACCAGAGATGTCGAACACCCGTAAACTGACGCGGCTGTAAGTTGATAACTGGTAGCTTATAGTGGTTGAGGGATTAAAGGGATTGGGAACGGCTTGGCCCAAGGCAAATCGGGCCGGTAAACTTTGAGGCGTGAGAGGATCTTCCACGCTGGTCGGCAGTCCGAACCAGATCAGGTTAGAATTCAGCAGCTTGCCCAGCGTCCAAGTGCTGGCCAAACCTGAAACGGCTTCCAGCCCAAAGCCATACGTAACCACCTTGTAAGTTCCCGACTCGTAACGCACTGCGCCCGGTTGGTGCAGTGTATCATGCTGATAATGGAAGATTTCGATGCCTCCCGGCAACGCCGCCAGAGCCGCTGGGGAGGTCTGGTTATTCCCGCCGGTTCCGCCCAGAATCATCACCACGGCCGAGTCGCTGATGGGATCGCCCGCAACGCCGTCCAGCATGAAATCGTTGACGTCTCCGGCCAGAGGACTGCATTTCAAGTAATTAGTGAAGAAACTGGTTTGCCCAATGTCTTCTACCAGGTTCTGGCCTGTGAGGATCAGATTGTGGCCTGCATCAAGATACTCCGACAGAACAGTCTGGTCGGCGGGTGTCAGTGTGTTTTGAGTCTGGCTGCCCGTCATCCAGATGGCCGCTTCGAACTGGCTCAGATATGACTGGGGGATGCCCCCCTGCGACACCACGTTGTACAGCGAAAAAACTTGTCCCCAACCCCGGAGCGAGTTATTCAGGAAGCTCTGATAATTGGCTCCACCGTCGTCATCCACCAGCACCAGGTTCGGATGTCCGACGATGATTTCCAGCGAGTCGGAGATCTGGTAAATTCCGCCGTTGGCGTTAATCTCAAAATGGAGCTTGGTAAAGTTCAGTTCAGCTTGAGGCGCAATCGTGATCAACAGGCTGTCCGGCGCCTGCACGGAACTGCCAGGTTCAATTGATCCCAAGTAGAAAGTCTGCGGAGCAAACGACAGATCCTCGTTCTCCGACCAGACGGCTACCGTGACGTCCTGCGCGGGAGGCGGGTAGAGATAGCGCGAATCCGCGACCGAGAAGGTCATGGAAAGCACTTCCCCCGGATCATAGAACCCGTCGCCGTTGCCCTGCGACCCTCCCTGGCCATTTTCCAGGATCTGGGTTACCTCGATGGACAACTCCGGCATGAGTCCTGGGCCGATGCCGTGATTTCCAAACGCCTCGTAAATCTGAGGGCTGTGCGGGCCTCCGTTGGACAGATTGCCGTCATCGTCATCCGTTAATAAAACATCCACAAAGTAGTTTTCCCAGGTTTCGGCGAGCAAATACTTGGAGAAATGAAGGATGGTGTCCGAAATACCCGCGCCCAACAATTCGCGCAGATCCCAAAGCGCTCCTGCGAAGATGCGCCCGTCGGCATGCACTTCACCCGCCCAATTCTGCGGGTAGACCAGATTGTTGTCAATAATGCGCAGTGGCAGATTATTGGTTTGCAAGCCGCCCTCGCCGATTCCCGGCTCATTCGTAATGGTGCAGGCGAAATAATCCGACCATCCCTCATTCATGGCCCCCGGCTGGCCTGTATAAGGCAGCATCCCTTCCGGATAGATCCCATCTGTCACGCCATGCGTGTATTCATGATATATCACGTCGCTAAACAACGCAAAATTGCGGAACGTTGAACCGCCCGTACCGAACGTCATGCCCCAACCGTCCCAGTAGGCATTCTCGAAATGCTGCCCCACCGACACCGGCATGACGTAGTCCAGCGCGTTGTAGCTGCTGTCCAATGTCTTGAAATAATCATGGATGAGGTTGGTGTGATAGTACGTGTTCGCTTCATCCTGACGCGCCTGGCTGTAATCCCACTGGTAGTTCAGCGGGCTGGTAGTTGAAGCGGTATCATTATAACTGGCATCGGGACCTGCGTCGTTGTTCACATCGGCGAATAATCCCTGCAATTTCCCCTGCATGGGATATTGGCCCGGAGATAATCCTTGCACGGCATAGTACCCGGCGGAATTCGAGTAAACGGTATCCAGGTCGGTCACACTGACCCATTGGTAAATCTGTTCCCAGGACTGCGGCGGATCATTCCAATAAGCGGGTAATACTAATCCGGTGATGTTGCCGGATATATCATCGTATTGCACGTCGTTATAGCGTAACAGCACCTCACCGGTGCCAGCGTCCACAATGCCCGCTGGGCGCAGGTTGCGTTGATTAGTCATAACGCGCAGTTGCCAGGCAGCGCGAAGTTCGACATGCTGACCGTCAAACACCGGATAAAGCACCTTGCGGCTGAAATCCAGGCGGGCAGAGGATTCGGCGGTTAAACGGCGTAGAGCAGCTTGCGATGATAATGCGAAATTGGCAGCGATTCGATTGGTGGGTAATAAAAGCGCGTCCAGCATGGATAGGTAACCATTACGGTCGAATTGACCTTCCAGCCTTGTTCCATAGAGGGGTATGCCCTGCACAGCCTGTTCCAGTATTACTTGCCAGGAATCTTTCCACCGGCGGGCTCTCAACAGGTTAAATTCAGTCTCACCCAGCTTGCCCCAGGCATCTTTATGATTCAGTGCGTAATTCTTAAGTGATTGGAATGCCGAATTCTGGTCGAAAACTCCTCCGCCTTCAGGGATGAATGATGTCCCCGAAGCGATGAAATTGACGGTCGGTCCGGAGCTTTTCAGCCCCTTCCAGGAAGAAGCGTCACTTCCAAACCACCCGGTGGGATCTTGCAAGCGCTGTTCGCGATTTTCCCACATCCAGGAAAGGTCGCCCATTGGCGCCAAATTGGATTCGCCTGCGGACTGAATCGCCCTTGCTGTTTCAGATAGAATCAGTCCCGCAATGATGATCACACAAATGATGATGATTCGCCTATTCATGTATTCTCCACACTCGTTATTATTTTACCAAGGTGAGTTATTTTGTTCCTCATTATAATCTACGTCATTTACGACCCCGCTGTCAACAGAAAACCTGCGATAAACGGGATCGCAGGCCAATTTTTTTCCATTAGTGACAATCCGATTCAGTTCCGTCGTTCAACCTTCAGGTGACGACGGCACTTTCTCTATCCTGAGTTGCTGTTCCAACGGTCTTCCCGTCTGCACCGCGCGCAGCAGGGACACCCCAAGATTCGCATCTCCTTTAGACAACAACGCCGCCAGCCGTTCCATCCGCGTGGGTTCAAAATGGATCGAGACTCCAGCCATGCGGCCGATCTTCGACCGCAGCCGTGCTTTAATTTGGTCCAACTGTTTCGTTGGCGCAAAGGGGGCGTTCTGCCAGGGTGTCCCCGGTTTGGGGATGAAACTGGATACGGATAAATCCAGTTTGAGCCGGGGAGGCGCTTCTTGCCGCAGCCTTCGGGTTAAACTGATTATGGCTTCAGGATCTTCCGGTTCAGGCAGTCCGATGAGAAAATACATGCGCAAGGTCTTCAAGCCTGCCTGCCCGGCCTGCTTCGCCAACATAATCAGATCTTCATCGCTGGCTTTTTTGCCGATGCTCAGGCGCAGTTGCTCATCCCCCGTTTCCGGCGCTACCGTTAGGGTTCCCAGGCCGCCTCGAACCAACAGCTCCAATAGCTCGAGGTCAGCCTTTTCGATGCGCAAAGACGACACTGTCACCTGCCGTCCGGCTTCTAAAATAGCGCGTAACAGCCGTTTCAATTGCGGATGATCGCCCACTGCGCCGCCCACCAACCCGACCTTGCCCGCTCCCAGGCAATCGGACTGAGTCATGTTTCGCAAAACGACTTCGGCCTTCGCAAAGCGAGGATCATAAGTTGCGCAGACGGCGCAGAACAGGCATTTACGGGGACACCCGCGAGACAGTTCTACCAACCAGCACTCTCCGAAGTGTCCCTCTCTCGACACCACCGGCGATACCGCCGGATCATCCGGCCAGGCGTTGTATTTGGCGGGGATAACCGTGCGCTTAAGGTTGCTGGGTAGCCAGGCGCAAGGCAGTTCCGCCGCCGACTCCAGTAATTCACCTCGGCTTCCCCCACACGCCTGCCAGCGCTGGTAAATCCCAACCCATCGCTCGATAGCCTCTTCGCCCTCTCCAAGCAGCGCTACGTCCACAAACGGCCCCCAAGGATGCGGGTTCAGCGTCAGCGACATCCCGCCGGCGACGATAATCGGATCTCCAGGTCCGCGTTTTTCAGCCAGCGGTTCTATGCTGGAAGCCAACAAAGCACGTATGACGGTTTCCAGATCCAGTTCAAAGCTTGAAGAGATAAAAACAAGAGGGAAGGCTCCCAAGGGCAGATCAGTTTCAAAGCCTTTGGGAGGCGCTTCCCCGTTTAGGAAGGCGCGGTCACAGGTGAAGTTCGGGATTGCGTTCAGTCGCCGCCAGATGGTCAGGAAACCCAGGTTGGCTAAGCCGTTTTTATAGGGAGTGGGGAAGAGGATCACCGCTTGTGGCGCCCGAGGGAAGCGAATCTCAAACGCTCGTCGCTCTCCCGAGCGCAAATCCGACGACGAGACTCTGGGTTTACCTCGTTTTTGCACGGAACATCATTATAGGGTAGGGGCGAAGCATTCGCCTTTGGAGTAAATCATCGTACAGTTCATTTCGTATCTTCTCGCCAAAAAAAATACATGAGTCATGGCTAATGCTTCGCCCTACGGTTCGTTAATCCAACTGCTTGCGCAAGAACGCGGGGATATTGCGGTCATCCAAAGGCACGGAACTGACCGGCGGTTTCTCCAAGGTCAAGTTCTTGGCCTGGGCGGTGGTTTCCAGATTGATCGGTACCGGGGTAGTCGCCGGCGGGACGTTGTTCAAAACCGTGGGACGTTCGATAACCTGGCGCGGAGGCCGGTAATTAACCAGACGCGTGGGGTCGGCGGCACTGGTAAAACCCGGTGCGTGTGCCATGCGCTTGACTTTACCGCCGTTGAAGCCCGTCGCGATGATCGTCACCCGCACTTCGCCGTCCATCGTTGGGTCAATAACCGCGCCAATGAAGATGTTGGCGTCGTCGCCCACCGCGTCGTGCACGATGTTGGAGGCTTCGTTGAAGTCATCGAAGCTCAAATTTCCGGTGATGTTGGCCAAGACCGCCCTTGCGCCTTCGATGGAAACCTCTTCCATGAACGGCGAAGCTATAGCCTGCTGGGCCGCTTCGATGGCGCGGTTATCGCCTTTTGCCACCCCTACGCCCATCAGCGCGTCGCCGCCTTCGGACATGACCGCGCGCACGTCGGCAAAATCCAAATTGATTAATCCCGGCACCATAATCAAGTCGCTGATGCCTCGCGTTGCTTGCAGCAGCACCTGATCAGCACGGCGGAAGGCATCCTTCAGCGGGGTTCCCTTCTCAATGATGGCCACCAACCGCTGATTGGGAATCAGAATCAGCGTATCTACATGCTCCTTCAGATTGGCGATTCCATCTTCGGCTCGGGTTAATCGCTGCCGACCTTCAAAGGTGAACGGCTTGGTGACGACGGCCACGGTAAGGATGTCCAGCTCGCGAGCCACCTGAGCGATGATGGGGGAGGCTCCTGTGCCGGTACCGCCGCCCATCCCTGCAGTGATGAACACCATGTCGGTGTTGGCCAAGAGGTCGTAGAGTTTGTCGCGACTCTCCTCCATAGCCAGACGCCCTATTTCCGGATCGGCGCCCGCCCCGAGGCAGGTGGTGCCGATGGACAACACTCGCTGCGCTCGCGAAGTTTCCAGAGCTTGCTCGTCCGTGTTGATAGCGATGAATTCCACCCCGGCCAATTGGGCTTCGATCATCCCGTTGATCGCGTTGCAACCCGCCCCGCCCACACCGATAACCTTGATGCGAGCCCGTTTCCGCTCTTCTTCGCTAAATCTGATCCGCATTTCTTCCATGTCCACTCCCGATGGTATTTAAGAAGAATTATTGATATTTAAATTTTGAGATTCGTTATTCTTATACTTATTAGAAGATGTCTCCCAACCACCGTTTGAAATTCTGGATCTTACTGCCCTGAAGCTTCTCCTGGCGGCGAACCTTGCCTCGTGCGCCTAATCCTTTGGCCTCGGCATCCTGCTGCCGAGCGCCGTACATAATCAAGCCCGCGCTGGTGGCATAAATGGGCGAATTAGCCATCTCTCGCAGTCCATTCAAACTCGCCGGTCGAGCCAGCCGCACCGGCAGATTGAATACCTCTTCGCCGATGTCTACGGCTCCCGGCACCAAAGCCGCGCCGCCGGTTAAAGCCACACCTGCTGTCAACTTGTGCAGACAATCCGCCTGGCGCAACTCCTTGACCACCAGGTCGAAGATCTCCTCCATGCGCGGTTGAATGATGGCGCACAAGATGTCCTGCGAGACGTGGCGGTCGGCGCGGTCTTCGCCGCCGGGGATGACCACGGGTTCACTGCGCGACAGTTTGGTCGGGTGCGCGCAACCGTGTTCCAGCTTGATCTTTTCGGCCACGTGCATGGGCGTTCGCAGCCCATGCGCCAGGTCGCGAGTGACATTGTCCCCCCCTAAGCTGATGACCGCCGTATGCCGGATGGAGCCGTCGTAAAAGACGGCAATATCGGCAGTTCCGCCGCCCACGTCCACCAACGCAACGCCCAGTTCGCGATCGTCATTAGTCAAGGTGGACAGGGCTGAGGCCAGGGGCTGCAAGACCAAATCTTCCAAACCGACTCCGGCTTCCTGCAAGCAGTACAGCATGGTCTGGGCCGCTGATAACGCTGCGGTGATAATGTGCACATTGGCTTCCAGCCTTGTGCCGACGATCCCCACCGGGTCTTTGAAGCCGTTGCGATCATCCACCAGGAATTCCTGCGGAATGACGTGCAGTACTTCCCGGTCGGCGGGAAAAGTAACCGTCTGAGCGGTTTCGATGACTCGTTGGATATCCTCGCGCGAGATCTTGGTGCCCAGGCCGTTCTTGGAACGACCCACGGCGATCATGCCGCGCGAGTTTACCGACTTGATGTGGTCGCCGGCAATGCTCGCCCAAACCGATTCCACTTGCAAGTTAGCCATCTGTTCGGCGGCTTCGACAGCTTTGACTATGCTTTCCACCGTGCCTTCGATGTTGACGACGATCCCCTGCTTCATGCCTAAAGCCGGGCTGGTTCCCAGGCCTACTAAGTTCAACGCATTTTCGTGACGTTCGGCGATGATCACGCTGGTTTTCGTCGTGCCCAGGTCCAACCCCACGATGATATCGCGATTGGCTTTGCCATTATTCTTTTTCTTGCCCATAGTAGCCTCGGTACCATTATTCCATATTCCCCCCTTATCAAGGGGGCAGGGGGGATCATCCGATTCCATATTCCCCCCTTATCAAGGGGGGCAGGGGGGATCATCCAATTAAGATTGTGGCTTGGCGGTGGAATCGGTCGGCGCGGGATTGCGTCGAACGACCACCTGCCCAGGGAATCGCAAATCCATGAAGGCGATGTCATCCAAGCCGTTGCGACGGCCCTGGTAAACGACAAAAGTGTAGAAATTCAGCATCTGCCGCCAGGTCGGGGAGTCTCCCACCATGATGCGGGCTGGATTACCGAAGGCGTAGATTTCCAATTGACCGCGATCATCCCAACTTATCTCCGAAATCGTTGCCCAGAGATTCGGAGCACGCCGGTGCAGTGCGTCAATTTTTGGCAGCAAAGAGGCCAGCGGCTCTTCAACCAACGCGGATCCAGCCTCTGGCGTCTGTCCGGAATCGGCCACCACCAGCGGTAAGTCCAGTTCACCCCGCGCCGCCTCAAATGGCATAGCTACAGCTTGATCGTCCAACGCCCACAATCCTTGGCGCGATAGCAGCGCTACCGGAGTGCGCTCGGTAATGTTGATCGAAAGCTTGTCAGGCAAACGGCGGGTTAATTGAGCGCTTTTAACCCAGGGGTGAGTCTGCAAACGCTTTTCCAGATCTGGAAAGTTCAGTGCGAAGAGATTGACGCCGCCCACTTGAGGCAGCAGCGTTCGCAACTCGGATTCCTTGACCGATTTTATACCTGTGAAGGTGATGCGGGTGACCTTAAAATGACTGATTCCGCACAGGAAATTCCAGAGATACGGATAACCGAACCATCCGCCCGCCCCCAAGGCCGCGACCAGCAGCAGTGCAATCACGACGTTCGACAGATGGCTGCGGCGTTTCCGGACGCGAGGGCGCCGGGAGGACGCTGTGATGGGTCTCTTGCGGCTAACTTTAAGTCCCGACCACTTCATCTTGAGCAAACCCGATCATAACTACTTCTCGTTGCAACTCCACACCGTGCGTTTCCTTGACTCTTTGCTTGATTAGCTTGATTAGAGCCAAAACGTCCGCAGCGGTGGCTCCGCCTTTATTGATGATGAAATTGGCGTGTTTTGGTGAAACCTGCGCTCCGCCCAGAATGTGCCCTTTCAATCCGGCAGTTTCAATCAATCTACCAGCATAATCGCCCACAGGCCGGCGAAACACCGACCCGCATGACGGCCAGTCCAGGGGCTGCTTGCCCTGTCTGGTCGCGAGGATGTTCCGTAACTGCTTCAGCGATATTTGCGGATCGCCCGGTGCGAGTTGAAAGATGGCGCTAAGAATGATCATTCCGGCCAATCCCGGCGTTTCCCGGTAACCAAATCCAATCTTCTCCGCCGGAATGCGCTCAGGTTGAAGATTGTGATTGGACAGATCCCAATCCAGGTGAATGACGTCCACGCTGCGCACCAAATGGCCCACTTCGACGTTGAAAGCTCCGGCATTCATGCGCACGCCTCCGCCGATCGTGCCGGGTATGCCAATCAGCGCTTCGGCTCCGGAGAGACCCAATCGCGCCGCGCGACGCACCCACTCCATCAGCATGATTCCTGAGCTAACCTGCCACAGGCCGTCCGGACTGGGGTTCTGGTAATGGTGCTGATACCCTTGCAAGTGCAGGATCAATCCGTCATACCCTCGGTCGGATACGAGCACGTTACTGCCGCCTCCCAGAACCTGTAGTGGCAGCTCTTCTTGCCGTGCCCAGGCCAGCACGCCTTCTAATGCTTCCCGGTCGCGAGGTCGGGCATAATATTTCGCCGGTCCACCGATGCGATACGAGGTCATCGGCCCCAGGACGACATGGTCTTTTATTTCCAGCGGGCGTTTGAGCATGATATTAGATTTTCTGGGCGTTCTTTGCGCCTTGGCGAGAAATAATTATCAGGCCATCAAAGCTTGTGTCAGGTCACGTGCCACTTTCCAAATATCCCCGGCCCCGAGTGTGACTACGATATCGCCGTCTTGAGCAGATTTAAGGACTTCGGGCAAGATGGCGTTTTTATCTTCGATATAGCGTACGTCGGGATGTCCGGCGCTGCGCGCGGCGGCCACGACCAATTCTCCGCTGACGCCAGGGATGGGCAGTTCCCGCGCCCCATAAATGCCGGTCACGATCAGTATATCGGCGTCGGCAAAGCTGGTGCCGAAGTCAGCGGCGAAGTCACGCGTGCGAGTGTATAAATGCGGCTGAA
>JAGVQJ010000013.1 GCA_020051775.1 Calditrichota bacterium
CCGGCGCTGCGATAGCCTTGGGTAACGGGATCACGCGCTACCAGAATTTTCTGAATTTGTCCGAGTAAGCGCAGGCTGATCCATGAAGATTTAAACGCGCCCCACATTACATCCATACGAAAAGTCTGGGGTAACGGGTAACTGTAAATATTTGAGTATTCTATGCTCCCGCCAAGATTCTGTAAGGCAAGGCCTACGCTGATACCAGGAATAAATTTACGGCCGTACCGAGGCGGATTTATATCATTTTCAACATTCTCTACATCCGGGGTTAACTGCGGGAGGAGACCGGAGTAAATTATACCGAGGTCAAATGCGGTTTTATAGTTCTTCTCAATGCGTGTGCCAAATTCCAGGAACTGATTCTTCTGAATCGTAAGGACTTTAATTCCCAAGCCAAAGGCCAGGTTTCTCCAGGCTCGTCCGGAAATCACAAACGCAGTGGCTTCTTCGGGTCTAAACTCGATCTCGTTGGAGTTGGAGAATCCCGACTGGTGCAAGTAATTGAATCCGGTATAGCCAAAATCAGAGTGAGCAGCGACACTGAGCAACAGAAAATCGCGGTTTCTGGTGAAGTAGGGACGGGGATTGTAGAATACTGTTGCCGCAACATCATCCATCAGGACGAGTGCGGCGGGATTCTCGATCCCGCTGGAAGCCTCGCCCAATAGTGTTCCGCAACCGCCCAGACCGGCGGCTCGCGCGCCGGAAGTCTGCAAGAATACTTGCCCCCCTGTCTGAATCAGGTTCTCATTGGAACCGATGGCGAACCCTGGCAGGATCAGAATCAGCAAAAAACCGGTGAGTTTCAAGCTCATTTCTTAATCGCTCTGGGCGCAGGTCCATCATATTCGTAAGCCGGAGGACCAAGCTTACGCATGGTTTTCTCTCGAGTCCATTCTTCGTGCACATGCGCCACCAGACCCGGCACTCGACTGATAATAAAAAATCCCTTGCCCAATCGCCAGTCGAATCCCATCTCGCTAATGATGGCGGCAATGGCGCCATCCACATTCAAAGGCAGATCCTTACCGGAGGTGCGTTCCAACTCATCCTGAAGCGCCACCGCCAATTCGAGGGGGCGGCCTTTGTAGCCGATGCGCTCGGCGATTTCCAATAGTTTGACAGTGCGAGGATCGCGCTTATGGATGCGGTGACCGTAACCGGGCATGCGCCGATTCTTTTCTTTGAACTCGAGGACGATTCGGGCAGCAAGTTCCACCGGTGTCCCTTCTTTTTTTACCCATTCCTGCAAGATGCGGGCGCACTGTTCGATGGCGCCGCCATGTGAATCTCCGATGGTCATCACACCTGCGGCAACAGCGGCATTTAGGCTGTTTCCGCCGGAAAAGACGGTGCGCGCGGCGAGGTTGGAGGGCGGTGTCGGGCCATGATCAATGGACGAGACTAACAGGGCTTCCATCATGCGGCGCTGCTGGTTGTTTGGCAGTTCGCCTTTGAGGATCAGGTACACCGCATCAGCAAAGGATAACTGTTCCATCATGTCGGCGATATCATAGCCCCGTACACAGATTTGACCACCTGACACGTCGGTTATGGCGGATTTCCAGGTTTGTTCCGGCATTTCTACCCTTTCTTAAATACACAGATGAACGTAGTGAAAAAATACGAAATTAGAGGGCGGATTGCAAGGGAATTCAACGCCTCAAGTGAATCAATTGCGATCACTGAGGGATAAAATAGTGCTCTCCCTTGTCATTTTCATAAAAAAGGGGTTGAATTTGTGTTTTTAAGGTTCTAAATTGAGTAACCTGCTGCGCTCGCGGTCTCACGCTGCACCGATTCGTATCGTCGTCCTACCTGCGAAAGGAGTAATCATGCGAAAGTCAGCCTGCCTTCTTCTCGTTCTCGCGCTTCTGCCGTGTTTGCTTGCGGCGGCCAATCCGTCAATGTTGCGAAAGCTGCCGGATACACCTCAAATAACCGGAGGCGAACCTTTGCCTGAGGTTCAAATTGCTTTTCCACCTTATCCCTCCCCACTCACAAATGCGACGGATATCATCGGGGACACGGTCACAGTCGGAAGCACCTGGTATGATTATCAGCATAACGGCCAGATCGGGCGCATGATCGCCAAAGATGCCCAAGGGTACATTCACATCGTCTGGACTCGGGGCGAAGACCAAACCTCCAGCCTGCGACATGTGTATTACAACACCATCGAACCCAGCGGGTATGTAACCTACGGCACCCTCGGGACGCCGGTAGAATCCTCAATGAACGGCGGATATACGAATATTGCTTTGGATAGCACCGGCCGGCCTTATGTGGCCTTTCATCAATTGACCTCCAGCAGCTCCTTAAAACATAGCGCGGTCGCGGTGGATTTATTGCCCCCCTTCGGCGCTTTTTTGACTTACGAGGTTCCCTGGCAAAACGGCCAGGATCGAGAGATCATCTGGCCACGCATCGCCATGAAGCACGACGGTCAATTTTTCGTCATCAGTCGTGAAAATGGGACGGATACTCAGAATTGGGCTTTGGGTACATTCGATCCCGGAACTCTTCAGGTTGCTTATACCGACCCGGTATTAGCCGAACCGGCCTCTTCGATATGCAACTGCACCGGCGCCTCGCGCGTTTCCAACAAATTAAGCGTGGCTTACACCGCCACGGCATTTCCGTCTCTGGGTTGGACAGATCACGGCAGCGACATTCACTACATGATTGATCCTGACGGCATAAACCTCAATCTCGACGATTGGTTGAATCTTACCAGTTTCCTGCCACCGGACACTTCCTTCTACCCGGACACGATGTTGGCAGAGGGTGACACCTTGAGAGCCTATGCCGATTGCGACGTTTTCGTGGATCAAAACAACTTCACACATTTGACGTTCACCACCATCATGTACTTCACCATCGAAGGTGGATTGACGTACTGGAATTGCTCTCAGATCTACACCTGGTCGGAGCAATATCCGGAAGAATTTCATGTTGTTGCCCGCGCTTGGGACCCCACCAATTACGTTCACTGTGGCGGTTGGAATTTCCAGGTACAGCGCCCGAGCTTAGGCCAGGAACCAAATACCGGATACTTATATTGCATGTACCAGAAATTCGACGTAGATACTACCCACCTGAGTCAATTCAACGGCCAAAGTGGTTGGGGCATGCCCTCCGGCGAAATCTGCATCTCGGTTTCTACCGACGGGGGCCGTACCTGGTCCGTCGGCACCAATGTGACTAACACCATCACACCCAACCTTGCGCCTCCAGGATTATGCCAGTCCGAAACGTTCCCCTCCATGGCGGAACAGGTTGATGATTACTGCCACATCACGTACAATTATGACTATGATGCCGGATCTTTTTTGCAAACCGAGGGCACTATCACCTTAAATAGAATCGTGTACCATCGCGTCCCTACCGGCGCCATTGCTACCATACCGCTAATGCATGACAGCCCTCTCCATGTTGAACATTTGACCGGCGTCGCGCACGACCCAAAACCAGAACATTTACCGATTCGGATTACATTGCAGCAAAACGTCCCTAATCCCTTCAATCCGTCAACGACGATAAGCTACCAGCTTCCGGCCGTCAGCCATGTCAGTCTGAAAGTGTACGATACCTCCGGTAGATTTGTGATGACTTTAGCGGATGGTTTACAAAGTGCGGGTAATCATGAAGTGATCTTCGAGGGCCCAAAACTGGCTTCAGGCATCTATCTGGCCATACTGGAGGCAGGTAATTTTACTGCTGTGCAGAAAATGGTGCTGCTGAAATAATTACATGCTCACAATGCGGAAAAGACGCTCCTTCACTTGGGCGCCTTTTTCGTTTTCGATGTACAGCCAGGGCAGTCTGAACAGTAGGGTTGTCGCACGATTTTACGCAACACCATGAACAAGTAGCCGGCCGCGAACGCCACTGCCAATCCGATGATAAGCCATTGCCAAATCATATTAACCACCCGGTGATAAAATCCATTTGAACAACGATAAAAGCGATTCCCCAGGCTATCGTGGTTTGGTATCCAACCGAAAAAAGCGTCCAGCGCCAACTCGAGGTTTCGCGCCAAATGGCCGTAATCGCTGCCAGACAGGGACTATACAGTAATACGAAAAACATAAATGCCAGCGCGCTGATCGGCGTGATACCGGCGCTTTTTAAGGCTTCGGGGAGAATTTCGCTCGAGGCGGACAAATCATGATCCCCCACTCCGTACAAGACGCCCATCGTTGACACCACCACTTCCTTTGCGATCAACCCAGTTAGAAGTGAAACATCCAGTTGCCAGTTGAATCCCAGCGGTTCCAACGCCGGTGAAATCGCCTGACCGAACTGCCCAATATACGAATCGGCCGCAAGCGGCTTTTCGCCATTTACTCTAGGAAATGCTCCTAAAAACCAAACCGTTACCGACGCCGCCAAAATGACCGTACCCATCTTGCGAATATACTGCGAGCCGCGATCCCACATGTGAATCAGGCTGGCGCGCGCCGTGGGAAGGCGGTAAGGAGGTAACTCCATGACGAACGGCGCCCCCTGGGATCTCAGCAGAGTGAGTGATAACAATTTGCCTGCGGCAATGGCCGTCAGAACGCCAAAGATATACAGTAAAAATATTATATTGCCGGCATGCTTCGGGAAAAATGCGCCCGCGAACAGAATATAGACCGGCAACCGCGCCGAACAACTCATGAAGGGCACGAGCAGGATGGTCAGCAGACGGTCGCGGCGGCTTTCCAGCGTTCGCGTAGCCATGATGGCTGGAACTCCGCAGCCGAAACCCATAATCAGGGGGATGAACGACTTGCCATGCAAGCCCAGCATGTGCATGAGCTTGTCCATTAAAAAAGCGGCTCGAGCCATGTACCCGGTATCTTCCAGAATAGAAATCCCTAAAAACAGGATCAAAATATTGGGCAGAAAGACGAGCACACCGCCCACACCTGCGATGATGCCGTCTGAGATCAGGTCATTCAACGGGCCTGCGGGAAGAAGTTGCCCGATCAAGTTTCCCAGAAAATCCACACTTGCCCCGATCCAGGCCTGAGGCGCTGCTCCCAGCGTAAATGTAACCTGGAAAAGCAACCACAAGAACAGAAGAAACAGCGGCATTCCTAAAATTCTGTGGGTGAGGATACGATCAACATTTTCAGATAATTCGCGGCGATTTACGACAGCCCGTGACAGCGTTTCCTGCAGCGCTCCGGCGATAAACCCATAACGTCGATCGGCTATCAGAGTCTCCAAACCTTCCGGATAGATGCGATTCAGACGTTCAGTCGCAACATCCAGAGATTCCCGCAAAAGTCCGTATTGTGACAGATCCGGTGCAACTCGCACCAGCATTTCCTGGTCACCTTCCAGCAGACGTAATGCTTGCCAACGCACTGGCACACGGCTTGGATCGCCTGAGGAGGTCACTAATTCACTCAAGGCGTTGATCTCTTTTTCGAGTTCTGGACCATAATTAACCGAGATATGTCTCTGCTCGGAGGTTCTCTCGGCAGCGTTGTGGATTACCGTCTCCAGAAGCCTGTCCATTCCGTATCCCCTTGATCCTATCGTGGGAACAATGCGGCAACCAAGCAATTGAGCAAGTAATCCCAAATTAAGTTTGTAACCTTTGCTCTGAAACTCATCCCACATATTTAGCGCCATGACCAGTGGAACGCCAAGTTCAAGCAGTTGGACAGCAAGATAAAGATTGCGTTCAAGGTTTGAGCTGTCCACCACTTGTATGACCACATCCGGAGCCTCCTCTAAGAGGTAGTCCCGAACGACGGTCTCTTCCATAGTATAAGAACTCAGAGAATAGGTGCCGGGAAGGTCAACGAAAGTCAGTTCGACACCCTTTATGTGGCGCGAACCTTCCTTCTTCTCGATGGTGACGCCGGGCCAATTGCCGACCTTCTGGTGAGCGCCGGTAAGGGCATTGAAAAGAGTGGTTTTACCAGCGTTGGGATTGCCGATTAAAGCAACCCGAATGGCGGAGAGGTTTACTGCGGGTGGAACAGAAGCAGTTAAGGAGCCAGGGGTTCTACGATAACTGCCCCCGCCTCCGAAACTCGTAAGGCGATGTGATAACCCTTTATTTCGCATTCCAACGGATCTTTCAGCGGTGCATATTTTATCACTCGGACGGCAGCTCCGGGATTCAACCCCATCTCCAGCAGGCGGCGGCGAAGCGGGCCATTGGTCTCCAGGCGTCGGATGATCATTTCATCGCCTTCGCGACAGTCGCTAAGAGTCAGTTCATTCTTGGTAAATTCGCGACTTAGTCCATGACGGTGGCCATGCCTATGTCTCTGGGGGTGGTGTGTTTCAGGTTCGTCCTGATCCTGTTTGGCCGTTAGGAAGCGGAAGTATTTTAGATTAAAAGGTTTTTTGGGCATAGTGCGGGTCTTAATTCATTTCAAAGCAGTACGCTTGATTTGTAATTGCGATTGTGTCTAAATATAACAAATATTCAATAGCGTCGCAAGGGAATTCAGAGCTATTTTGAGACGAAAAATCCCTGCTGCAGGGCTTTCCTGGCAATCTATCCTTGGTCCGTTGAATAGATCAATACGATGACGCGGCGGGGGCCATGAGCGCCTCGCACCAGAACTTTTTCAATATCGGCTGTAAGAGAAGGTCCTGTCACCCAGGTCTGGGACGTGGCAGAATAATCCAAACCTGCCTGTTGAGCTTTGGCCAGAAATGTGATCTTGTCTGGAAATATCATCTCTTTCTTCAACAGAGCCACATGTACCGGAGCCAATAGCGCTGACAGTCGGCCTCGCTCGCTGGAATGGATGAGTACGATGGTGCCAGTATCTGCAATTCCAGCTTGAGCGGTGGTGATACCCATCGCTGCCTCAGCAGCCAAAGATAATGAGGACGACTCAGGCTGAATGCGGTTAACCGCAACCTCATTCATCAAACGCGGTATACCCAACCGTTCAAGTTCGGGATCAGCCGGTAAGAGAACAATTTGATCTTTAAATTCGACTATCAGTTCTCTCAAGATGCAATTGACTGCCTCATCACCAGATAAAACATGTGTTTCACCGCCCACCATTGTCAGCCGTTCACTGAAGCGTCGCAGAATGTCATCGGTACCTGTTAGATCCGGTTGTGGTTTGCGATCATAACCGGTATGGGTCTCCTTCGGCAGAGAATTCGGTTCTTCTTGAAGGGCTCGCTGGATAGCAAGTAAGACGACACTTCTTCCGCTCATTATTTATGCTCCCCGAACTCGCGCTTGAACATTTGCGCAAAGCTCTCCTTCGCCAGGTTGGGACTGCTTCGATCTCGTCCCCAAAGCGGCAGTTTGGGAGACCAGTGGCTGCGTAAAACCTCATGCAGTAGAAATCGCGGTATGGCAGCCAAAGCCTGATTCAATGCGGGATGATCCATCACCGTTTCCCACGTCTGCCACATTACTTTCTCAAGGATTGGTTGCGGGCAGGCTGCAACGATTTCCTGCCGCAAGTGAAGCAGCATGTGGTGCAAGTCTATCTTCACCGGACAGATTTCGGAGCAGCGTCCGCAGAGCGTGGAAGCGAAAGGGAGGTCTTTGGCTTTTTCCAATCCGAGGAAGACCGGCGCCAGGACGGCGCCAATGGGTCCGGGGTAAGTCCAACCGTAAGCATGACCTCCGGTGGTGCGGTATATCGGGCAAGCATTAAGGCAAGCTCCGCAACGAATGCAGCGCAACACCGCTCGCAACTTGGGGTCGGCCAATGCTTTAGTGCGGCCATTATCCAGAATGACAAGGTGCAATTCTCGCGGCCCATCACTCTCCCGCGACGAACTGGGACGATTGAAGAATATAACCGACCCCGTTATGCGTTGGCCGGTGGCGGATCGCGGGAGTAGCTCCAACAGGAGCATTAAGTCATCCAGAGTCGCTACGACCTTTTCGATGCCCATTACGGCGATTTGAACCCTTGGGATGGCGCTGACCAGGCGACCGTTGCCTTCATTCTCCACGATCAGAGGCGTGCCCGTTTCAGCGACTGCGAAGTTACACCCGGTGATACCCACCTGAGCTGATAGAAATTTCTGCCGCAGTATGCCTCTGGCGATGTTGATCAATTCGACTGGATCTTCACGATATTCAACACCCAGCTTTTCCACGAATATTCGGCCCACATCCTGACGGGAGAGGTGCAACGCCGGAGCGGTTATGTGCGAAGGGGCCTGTCCGGCGATCTGCACGATGTACTCCCCCAGATCGGTCTCAACCACCTCGAAACCAAGACTCTCCAGAAAAGGCGTCAGGCCGATCTCCTCAGTTGTCATGGATTTGGACTTGGCGATGAGGGGCTTGACCACCTCCCCCTTAGTCGAGGTCGTCTCAGATCCAGACACCGCTTCCCGGCAGATCTGACCAATGATTTGGTTGGCCTCCTCCCCATCCGCCACCCAGTGCACTTGGATACCTTTCGCAGTCGCGTTCTTCTCGAGCTCCAGAAGAGTGTCATCAAGCCGGGTTAAAGTGCGGTCGCGGCGCAGCGCGGCTTCAGAGCGCATGGCTTCCCAATTAGGTAACTCTGCTACAACTTCGGCGCGCTTGGCAAGGGAATGGTTAGTGGCTTTCAAGACGGCGGCTTGTAAACGGTCGTTGTTTAACGCAGATCGTATATTGGCCTTAAGAGTCTGTGTAGTCGTTTCCATTGACTATTCCAGTCCGAGTGCTTTTGACATGATAACCAACGCATGCATCGTCCGAATATTTAACCTCTGTCGCTGAGCCAGACCTTGCAGGTGCATGAGGCAGGAATCGTCCACGGCAGTAATGATCTCTGCTCCACAACTGATGGCTGAGGCGAGCTTTTTAAGGCCGATTGCAGCCGATAATTCGGGAAATTTTACCGAGAACGTTCCACCGAAACCGCAGCATTCACCCGCATCCGGCGGTACAACCAATTCCAGATCCGTTATGCTGGACAATAATGAACGAGGTTCATGCTCAATCCCCAATTCACGTTTGCCGTGACAGGATTCATGTAAAGCGACTTTCCCAGGAAAGCGACCTTCGATGGCATGAATTCCCAATTGATGATAAATAAATTGTGTCCCCTCATAGATTCGATCTCGAACCAACTCCCACTGCCGTAAAGCCTGCGGTGAAAGTCCTAATTCACCATACAAGTTGCGAACCATACTCACACACGATCCCGAGGGCGCAACAATCCAATCATAAGATTCGAATAATCGTAAGAAACGCTCGGCCAGCGGTTTCGCCAGACGGCCTTGACCGCTATTGAAAGCTGGTTGACCACAGCAGGACTGGCTCGAAACGTAAATTGGTGCGACGCTAAAATATTTCAGCAGTCGCACCAAAGCCATTCCGGTTTCGGGGAAGAACTGCTCAGTATAGCAGGGGATGAATAGGGCGACTTTGGAATTAAGTAAGGCCATTGGATATCGGACAGGAAAAAAGGGGCTCGCTGATCAAAAAGGCGAACCCCTTTAAGTTAGTGGACAGACATGTGTTACACCACATCCTTCTCCACAATCTCTCTCACCAGGGAAATGGATTCGAAGACTACTCCTGCCCTCTTAAATAGATCCACCACCTGTTGGCGGTTGGCTGCGTCCCAACAACAAGCCACCTTTCCCGTTTCCAGATCAACGTAAGCCTGGTTCATTTTCATTCCCTTGACACCCACCGTCCGGTGAGTTTTCAATACCTTTGCTCAAGTCTTTTGGACCAGAGCTTCAGGCATGGCTGGAAGGTTGATCAGAAATTTCGGCATTTGGATCTCCTTTACTTTAAATCCGACTCGAGAACTTCAGTAACCAGAGTCATAGATTCGTAAGTTACCCCAGCTCGAGAGAATAACTCCGCCAGGTGCTGCTGATTTACGGCTTCCCAACAGCAAACGGTTTTACCGCTGCCGACGTCCACGTAAGCTCGATCCATTTTAAGGGATTGATCTTCCGCCGTCCGGCGGGATCGCAATACCTTCAGTCATGCCCGTTTTACGTCCGTTTCGGACAGGGGCGGCATGGTAATGAGGAAACGAGGCATGGTACCTCCGCACGGTTCAGTTGGGGCGACATTTCTCACCCCAACTATTTATAGCAAATAGCCGACAGCGAACAGCTAAGAACTTTTTACGTTCCCGCCAGATAATCGTCGGCATAAGCGATCTGTTCCGGAGTAAGTGCGTCAACCTTTAGACCCATCGTGGCCAGTTTCACGCTGGCAATCTCGCGATCTTGTGCTTCGGGAATATCATACACTTCCGCCTTCATCTGTTTGCCTTCCTTTACCAATCTGACTTGTGAGAGGAACTGATTGGCGAAGGACATATCCATCACCTCGGAAGGGTGACCTTCGGCGGCGGCCAGATTGACCAAACGACCCTGCGCTAACAGGTAGACGCGACGACCGTTCTTAAGCAGGTATTCTTCGCAATTATCGCGAATGGTACGTTTGGATTCAGCTAATGATTCCAAGTCTCCAATGTTGATCTCGACGTCGTAATGGCCGGTATTGCAGATAATGGCGCCGTCTTTCATTTTCTCGAAGTGGCGCTTAACGATGACGTCTTTCATGCCTGTGGCAGTGATGAAGATGTCGCCCACGGCGGCGGCTTCATCCATTGGCATCACTCGGAAACCTTCCAGAGTGGCTTTGAGTGCCTGAATGGGGTTAACTTCGGTGGCAATAACGTTGGCGCCCATGCCTCCGGCGCGTACACCGCAGCCCCGGCCGCAGTGCCCGTAGCCGGCCACCACAAAGTTCTTGCCCGCCAGCAACACGGAGGTCGCACGCAGAATGCCGTCAATGGACGACTGACCCGTGCCGTAAACGTTATCGAAGTCCCACTTGGTTTCTGCGTCATTGACCGCAATAATGGGATATTTCAAGTCTTTGGCGGCGGCCATGGCGCGCATGCGATGTACGCCGGTGGTGGTCTCTTCGGTGCCGCCGGTGATGCCGGGGATTAATTCCTTGTGTTTGGTATGCAGAGTCATAATGAGATCTGCCCCGTCATCCAGCGTCAACGTGGGTTTGAAATCCAGTGTGCGTTCGATGCACCAGTAGAATTCTTCCACATTCATGCCGTGCCAGGCATAAATAGCAATGCCATTTTTTGCCAGCGCGGCGGCAATCTCATCCTGCGTGGAAAGAGGGTTGCAGCCGGACCAGGAAACCTCCGCACCCGCGGCGCGCAATGTTTCCACCAGCACGGCGGTTTCTTTGGTGACGTGCAGGCAACCAGCGATGCGCTGGCCTTTCAGCGGTTGCGTCTTGGAATACTTCTCGCGCAGGGCCATCATGACCGGCATGCGGGATTCGGCCCATTCTATCTTCATACGGCCGGCTTCGGCCATCTTGAGGTCTTTGACTTTATAATTCAAGCAACTCTCCTTTCGGTGAATAGTAGGCATGCGAGGACGCTTACTCCAACCATCATTGTTTGGAAGCGTCGGCGTTCCCGCAGGTAGTCATTTTCAATCTTTCTGCAGTTCGCTGACCATGTCCACGCGCTCCCATGAGAAGTCATAGTCCTCCCTACCGAAATGACCGTAGGCGGCGGTCTTGCGATAAATGGGTCGGCGCAGTTGCAGGCGGTCAATAATACCCGCCGGAGTCAGGTCGAAATGTTTGCGAATGAGTTCCAGGATGCGCTCATCAGCCACCTTGCCGGTCCCCTTGGTGTCCACCATGATGGAAACCGGTTCGGCCACGCCGATGGCATAGGCAATCTGCAGCAGGCACTGATCCGCTAACCCAGCAGCCACGACATTTTTGGCCACCCAACGGGCGGCATATGCGGCGCTGCGATCAACCTTTGTGGGATCCTTGCCCGAGAAGGCGCCGCCGCCATGAGTCGCCATACCGCCGTAGGTATCCACGATGATCTTGCGACCGGTAAGCCCGGCATCACCCTGCGGTCCGCCGATTACGAATCGGCCGGTAGGATTGATGTGATATACGATCTTCTTCTCATTCATCAAATCCTTGGGGATAACGTTCAGGATGACGTGTTTGATGACCTCCTCACGGATCTGTTCATTGGTGACGTCGGGATTATGCTGGCAGGAAATAACTACGGTTTCAACCGCAACCGGTTTGCCGTCAACATATCGCACTGAAACTTGAGATTTGCCGTCAGGCCGCAGAAATTTCAATATGCCGCGCTTGCGAGCTTCGCTCAACCGGTGGCAGAGCTGGTGCGCTAGAGAGATGGGCAGCGGCATGAAGTTGGCGGTTTCATTCGTGGCGTACCCGATCATCATACCTTGGTCGCCGGCGCCGGCGCGATCCACCCCCATAGCGATGTCAGCGGATTGCTGATTGATGGAAGTCAATACGGCACAGGTTTCATAGTCGAATCCGAAATCAGCGCTGGTGTAGCCAATATCCTTGATTACACTGCGTGCAATCTGCGGGATATCCACATAGGTGGTCGTGGTGATTTCTCCACCGACCAGGCACAAACCCGTAGTCACGAAAGTTTCGCAAGCTACCCGTCCGAAGGGGTCTTCTTTGAAGACCGCGTCCAGAACCGCATCGCTAATCTGATCCGCGACCTTGTCGGGATGTCCTTCCGTCACCGATTCTGAGGTGAAGATGAATTCTGCCATGTACTCCTCTTTCCTTTATTATTGTTGTGTATTGTTATATCATTCTGAAGCAATAAGACATGGAATCTGTTATCTAAAAAGCAGAAATGCGCGCTCCAACCCGAAAACCGATGCCGGAGAAATCCAGTTGTTCCTGGGTGGGAAAACCCTGATCAGAGGTCCCGCTGCGACGAAGTTTACCGACATTGTAAAATAATTCTCCCAACAAGGCCGAGGTTGGAGTCAACGTATATTCACCTCCCAACATGAACTGCATACCGAAGCCGTGGTAAAATCTGGTCTGAGGGTCAATATTCTCGTAATAATTTGCTTCGCGACTTAAAGCCAGCTCATAACCTGCTCCCACGGTAAAATAGGGTCTTACGGCACTGCCGGGCAATAGGCGAATGGTCAAATGTCCCATTAATGGCAGCGCGAATAGAGAATATTTTAGATCGGTACGAACTTCGCTGACAATAGTTTGGCCGGTGGTATCAACACTAACGACTGTTTCCTTTACGTATCTGCGCACGAAAAAATCCAACCCCAATCCATAATCCACCATCTCATCGCCGCGGCTGGAACTGATACCGAAGATGAATCCGGTTTTAGCCCCTTTGGGGTCGAAGAACCCGAGTTTCAGATTTATTCCCTGAGCCGTGGAAACCAGGGAAACGCAGAGTATCAGTGCCAGCACACCGCTGTGAACAAATCGAGAACGATGGATCATGATGGGTCTCACAGTCTCAAGCAGTCGGTTGATATATTAAACAAATCATTCCCGCGGCCTGATAAATCAGTCGAAAGATATCTCTGATTTATCCGAAATGTTCAGCTTTTTAAAGGCTCCGCTGATCGAGGCTTCACGACCAATTATAGATCGGCGCAGCAGCGCGTTGGCTACCTGTGCCTTATCGCTGATAATGGAGTCCTGGATGATGCAACCTTCTATCCGAACTTCCTCACCGATGGTGGCGTAGGGGCCTATGATGGAATTTTCAATCTGTGCAGTGGGAGCGATAAACACCGGAGGCACGATGATGTTCCTCTGCTGGTATTGGGCGACATTCACACCAGGACTAGCCTGTCTTGATAGTAAGTGGCGATTGGAATCCAATAGTGTTTCAGGCGCGCCACAATCATACCAACCCTGGACGGGAAAAGTAGTTATTTTCTCGCCCTTTTGCACTAAAAGCCGCAGGGCGTCAGTAATTTGATACTCACCTTTGGTGGTGATATTATTGCGAATAATCTCCTTAATGCATTCCTTCAATAAACTGCCGTTTTTGATGAAATAAAGACCGACTATTGCGAGATTGCTCGGCGGGTCAGACGATTTTTCGATCAGATCAACGATCTGGCCGTTTTGTAACATGACCACGCCAAAACGCCGTGCATCCTCAACTTCGTGCACTCCTAAAGTGGAACAAGGGCTATCCAAAATCTCCCTTAAATTTACATCAAAAATAGTGTCGCCTAATATAATCATGACCTCCTGGTCGTCATCTTTCAATCCTAAATTAACGGCATGTCCTAATCCCAAGGCTTGCGGTTGTTCCACGAATTCCAGATTGAGGTGAGAATAACGCTCCCGCGCCCAAAGCTCGAACATTTCCCCCAGATAGCCCACGATAAAAACAACCTGGTCAATCTTCGTAGTGACTACCTGATCCATGATGTGTGCAATGATGGGTTTGCCGGCCACATTCAACAGTACTTTGGGTTGGGTATGCGTATGCGGTCTTAACCGCGTACCGATCCCGGCCACGGGTATAATGGCTTTCATGAATTAACAGGCTCCTGATCTGAGGGCATTTACACCATACAATCCATTGTAATGTAAGTAATTCTAACGGCTGATTCAAGCAGAAATTGCTTTTTTTAAGCTCTTGGTTAACTCAGCGAAGTCTTGATGGCTGTGATCACGGGGATAGTCGTCGGATCAACACTCCTCAATTTTGCCAAATGGTAACTAATCCAATCCGTTTTATGGATCAAACTGTAGAGCCTTTCAAGTGGGTTATTTCCTTGTGAAAGAATGGGAATGCCTTCCAGACCCGCCTGCTGAAACGTATCCCGCACTGCCTTCATCATTTGTCGTTCTCGTTGTGGAGCATCCAAATCGTCCAAATACACGGCCACGGGATTAAATGAATCCAGATAGCCGATATCAAGCGACTCCACCAGATTGTGCAAAGCCTCGGGCACGTCAAATACCACCGACAGGACTTTAGCGTTCTCCGCCAATTGCGCTTGAAACCGGCGCGCTACCGAAGCACTGATCCCTGCGCCTATAATCAGTGGCAGGCGGCGTAACAACCGTGTGCTCACTCCTCCCCCCGGCCCGGCTTGTTCACGCCACTCGATGCGCAACGATTCCAACAATCTGGCTAGAGATGCGCAATCTGGAAAGCTACCCGCCAAGGCGCCACTCGCACCAAGAATCCTGAGTAACGGCAGGCTGGAATATCCCAAAGCCGCCCGCGGAGCGATGCCTGAAGGAATCGTCAGGTGTGGGATATTCTTGTTCTGCGCCAGTTGTTTCAGCGCGCCGCCAGAGGATACGGCAACTCCCTGGGCTCCGGCTGAAAGGGCCTTGTTGAAGGCGGTCAAGGTTTCACGAGTATCGCCTGAGTAGCTAACTGCCACTGCCAGAGTTCCAGGTCCAAACCAGGCGGGTGTATCCTCCCCTCTTAGCACAACCGTTGGTATCTTTAACTCAGTGCGAAAAAGATTGCACATAAGATCTGCGCCAATGGCGCTACCGCCGATTCCCAAAAATGCAATCCCGGTGGGAGGTTTCATTGTAGGCAGGGGCCATTCTGCCGCCAGGGTTGCAGCGTGAGAGAGCTGCATAGGAAATTCCTCCAGCCATTGCCACATGCGATCAGGCATCTTCTTTCTCCCTTGTAAACCAAACTGGCAAATCAGCAAATATCTTTTTCATAGTGTGGATCAAGTAATCCTCGACTTCTTCTGCGGTACTATAACGAAACGCCTGTTGCGCTACCTTATGCGCAGTCTCGAATGTTGTTGATCGGATGATCTTCTTAATTTCCGGCAGGATTAAGGGCGCCATGGATAATTCATCTACTTCCAAACCAACCAAAAGCAGAGTTGCCAGCGGATCGCCCGCTAATTCTCCGCACACTGCTACCGGAATGCCTCGATCGTGAGCGGCTCGCACTGTGGATTTAATCATGCGCAGGATCGCGGGGTGAAAGGGTGTGAACAGATGCGTGACGTTTTCATTGCCGCGATCCACGGCCAGTGTGTATTGGACCAAATCGTTTGTCCCCACGCTAAAAAAATCGCATTCGCGGGCTAATTCTTTTGCCATCATTACGGCTGATGGTACTTCGATCATGATCCCTAAAGGGATATTGGGATTGAATGGTATTTTTCGGGCTTTTAGATCCGCCATGACTTCTTTGAGGATCTGTTTCGCGCGCCGCACCTCGGTAACACTCGATATTAGCGGCAAAAGAATCCGCACATCGCGTTTTTGGGATACCTGCAATATCGCGCTGAACTGGGCTCGGAACATTTCTTCCAAGTCCAAACAGATACGGATCGCGCGCCAGCCCAGAAAAGGGTTGGCTTCTTTCGGAAAATCCAAACTGGGAGTTACTTTATCGCCGCCCAAGTCAAAAGTGCGAATGACAACAGGATGCGGATGGAGGGATTCGACAACGTTACGGTACTCATTGATTTGTTCCGATTCGGTGGGCAGAGTCCCGCGAGTCAGATAAAGATATTCGGTGCGAAACAAGCCAATACCTTCGCCGCCGTGCGTTAGGACGGAGGCGGATTCAATCGGCAACTCAATGTTGGCTAAAAGGCGCATCCGCCGGCCATCCGTAGTCTGCGTGGGGAGTTCGCGCAACTGTTTCAAGCGCGTCCAGAATGAAATGAATTTCTTGCGTTTGTCCCGATATTCGGTCAATCGTTCTGCGCTCGGATGCAATATTACCTTTCCGGAATTTCCGTTGACGATCACTTCTTGACCAGGACAGATCAATTCGGTGAGATTTTTCAACCCGGTTACGGCGGGTACTTCCAGGGATCGGGTCAAAATGGCAGTATGTGAGGTGGCTCCTCCCAAATTCGTGGCAATGCCTAAAACGTGTGAACGATCCAGATGAATGATATCGGAAGGGCTCAAATCTGGTGCTATGAGCACAACCGGCTTTTCCAAATCTGAGAGGTATTCGTCCTTGACCCCTTGCAAATTGAACACCAGGCGGCGGGCTACATCTCGAATATCATCAGCACGCTGACTGAAATATTCGCCTTTTTGGGCTTTCAACGATCGGTAGGAGCGCTGCATGACATCATGTACGATCCAATCGGCGCTGACTTTTTCCTCCTTGACACGCTCCAAGGTCTCTTCTATCAGTGTCACGTCATCCAAAATCAGCAGGTGCGAGTCGAAGAGCCGGGCGACGATATCGCCAGTCTGCTTCACCGCTTTGCTCTTGGTTTTTAAAATATCCTGACGGGTCTCTTCCAGAGCCGCCTGGAAGTGCTCGATCTCCCGGGCAATCTGCTTGCCGCTTAAGACGCGCGGTTCGACTTTCAGGTAATCTCGCGTAAATAGGTGCGCCGGCCCAATGGCAATGCCCGGGGAAGCAGGTACACCCCGCAGTGTTAATTCATTTTGTAATGATCCCGGCGCAGTGGCTTTTACCGGAACTATTTTCTTCGAATTACCCAATTAATCCTCATAGAATTTATTCTGGAAAAGATCCACGAGTCGCTGGATCAGGGTTGCTTCATCTTCGCCATTAGCTTCCAGTATGATTTTCGAGCCTCTCTCTGCCGCCAGCATCATCACGCCGAGTATACTCTTACCATTGACACGCTCGCCGTCCTTCACGATCCAGAGATGGGCCTTGGCCTGCGAGGCAATTTGTACGATTTTCGAGGCTGGTCGCGCATGAAGACCAACCCTATTTATAACTGTGACTTCCTTTTTAATCATCTAGGGCGTTGTTAAGATCGAGTCAATCCAAATGGAGTAGAATGGGAATTAAACTTATTAAGGCCACCACGACAAGTGTCGTATGGATGGAGGTGCGAGCTTTTTGCATGATGATCATAGAGGCAAAGCCCAACGAGAATGTGCTCCAGCCAACCGCCCCAAAGTGACTCCGTGCGAACGTGAACGCCGTTAACGTGAGAGCCAGAGCAATGTAAACCCCAGATTGTGCCAACCGACGCCGCAAGGTTGGAATGATTCCGGAGGCCAACACCTCCGGCAATGAATCGCCGGCTTGAAATCCTGTCCGTAGTCCCCACCAACGCATCCACAGATGAAGGGGATTGAAAATAAGCAGAAGCGAAACCGCTCCTACCAGCGCAGCGCCGATTCCGAATTCACCAGCCGCAAGCGCCGTAAGGAGAGCCGCAATCATGGCTAAAGCAGCGGTTTCCGGCTTCAACAACTGCCAAAAGATCTGGTCGCCTACCAAACCCAGCATACCGCATAAGTCTTCTTTAGTCTTCAAAACTTCGCAGATTTCTATTGATGAAGCCTCACCTGAGCTTGCCATATCGGTCTCTCGGCGCAGGATATAACCCACGGCCAGAGACGCACAGTACGGCTGTGCATTGAAATATCCCACGTGCCGCTTTAAAAATTCAATTCTGCGGGAGAGATCGGGGTAGATAAATCTCGCTACCGGGTGCAAGGCAAAGAGAAATCCGACTCCCAACATGCGGGGGTAATTCCAAAAGGCCTGGATGAAAAACAATCGCCAGTAAATGGCTGCGAACGGTACATGCGTCATGTCAATATCCAACCAACCAAATCCCGGCCATGATTCCTGCAGAGATGAGAATCAACCAGCGCTTGAACCCTTGAATCTTCCCCATCAAAATGCTAAATATTACGGCGCAACCGGCGCCCAACAGACTGCCGCGCAAGGCCATTCCCCACTCTGACAACAAATCTCCGCCTGGAAGCACTGTCGTCAACCTGGGCAGAATCGTCGTTCCCAACAGGTAGAGAACAATGGTTTGCAACGCTCCGAACAGAAAGTTTTCCAGGATTACAGCAGCATAGAGCAGGTTGATCATACCCTGTCGGCCGGAAGTTACCAGATGGTCAATGGAGGGTAAATACAAACCATGCAGACGACGCATCCAAACTATTACTTGACCACCGATGATCGAAGCCGGAATAGCCCAGAAAAAACCCAGTATTAAGCTGACACCAAGAGTCGCACCTGCCTCGTTTCGCAAGAAAATGGTCAATGCAGCGGCTTGAACCGTTCCTAAATTGCCATCTGGAAATATCCTCGCACCAATGGGTAATTCAGCCATGTATAGGCCCTGAAACAAGAGGCCGATAAAGGCCCCTAACCAGGGATCGTGCAGAGCCCATCCAGTTAACAGACCTCCTATCAACGGCTGGCTGATCATGACCTGGAAAGCGGCCGTGGTATCCAAAGCAACCAGGCCACCGGCCAAAGCTAACCGGATGAGATCCAAGGATCAATACCTCCGATTCAGCAGCATATCGGTGAATTGTCGCAGCTCTTGGGTCGCTTCAGCCCGGGGGAAGCGATCCAAAACCCGATTGGCCCGTGAATACGCCTCCTCAATCTCATGCGCGGCTTGATCCAGGATTGAAGTTACCCGGAAAATGTGCTGCATCTCCAGCAACATCTCTGGTGAAACCTGTGAGGCTCGCAAGATATCTCGAATGCGTTCTCGATATTCTGCTGGCGCGAGTTCCAAGGACTTGATCATCAGATAGGTTTTCTTGCCGGCAGCGACGTCGGAGCCGAAAGTCTTTCCGATGACCTCCTCCGGCTCGACGATATCTAGTAAATCATCTTGAATTTGAAAGGCGATGCCGATGGCTTCGCCGTACTCACGCAGGATCTCAACTTCTTTGTCATCACCGCCACCGAGAATTGCCCCGATTTGAGTGGACATGGTGATCAGCCGGCCCGTCTTTTTGCCGATCATCAAGAAATATTCCTGGAGAGTGACGTCGTCACGAACTTCAAATTCTTTATCGAATGCTTGTCCCTCGCAAACTTCGATGACCCCTTCTGTGAACAGACGGCAAACCGTCACCAGGCGTTGGGAGGGAAGCTTGAGGAGCTGACGATAAGCAAGACCAATCAAACCATCGCCGGCTAAAATAGCCACGGACTCGTCCCAGCGGGTATGCACGGTGGCGTGACCGCGGCGCAGGTGATCGTGATCCATGATGTCATCATGGACTAAAGTAAAATTGTGCAGCAATTCGATGGCAACGGCAGCATCGAGAGCGTCTTCAGTTTTGCCGCCGGTAAGTCGCGCCGCAAGCAGCATCAGGATGGGTCGGAGTCGCTTGCCGCCAATGCTTAGGAAGTAGTGAATTGGCTCATACAGGGATTGAGGCTTGATCTGCGGAGTCGCGATCATCAACTCCTGATCAACTCGCAACTTCAAGTGCGAAATGGTTTGTGAAAAATCGTCCAAAGGTTCGGCTCTTGATAAATTTCGATTTAAAATACTTTAGCAGCTCAAATAAGTCAAGGGAAATCTGTCCGCATTTTTACCTTCCAGCACGAAAAGGACTTGATTTAAAGACATGGCTGCTGTATATTAAGACGGGAAGGACCAATTGGAGACTCATAATGAAAATTTTCAGATTCCTCTGCTTTATAGTTTTAGTCGTGATCGGAGCGAGTAGCAATTCTGCGGCGAAGCCCCAATATTTTCCTCCAGACGGCTCTCAACCGGGTTGGAAGGGCGGTCCCATCAAGAGATACATTAGCCGCGATCAACTATTCGCATATATGGACGGCGGTGCGGAAGTATACCTCGACTTTCGCTTCAAGCGCCTGGAAGTCAAAGAATATAAAGGTCCCGAAAAAGCCACCTTGACGGTTGAAATATATGAATTCGACGACTCACAGGATGCCTACGGCATCTTCAGTCGAGACACTACAGGAGAAATCGTGGAGCTGGGACAGGGCGGTCGCACTTCCAGGACCCAAGCGCGCTTCTGGAAAGGTAACTGCTATATAAGTGTCTATACCTGGCAAACTCGCCCGGATCTGGAAGGCCTGGCTTTTATATACGCACAGGCTACTGCGGAGAATATAGAATCAAGTGCGTTGCCCAACTGGTTGCATAAATTGCTGGCGGCGGGAATGAACCCGCTGTTTGTGCGATCCGTTGAGGCATTAGAGCGTTTAACTGACATCTCATGGCCCGCTTCAATAGCCATCAATGAAAACTCCGGAGCAGCTTGGATTTCTCCCCTCACATCAAATTCTTACGGTGGGGTCGTGTTAGTCTATCCCAATGATATGATGGCTGTCGAAATTTTCAAGGGATTATGGCAAGACATCGCGGCCCAAGCGAAGGGATCGGCGCGCTCGGAAACCAGAGGCATGGCCGCGCTCAATGATACACTGGCGCAAGGCGTGCAGCGCGTAGGATTTAATGTGATCTGGGTACCCGCAGCGAAGAACGAAATTGCTTGTGCGGCCACATTGGACATACTGGCTCGAGCGCTTAGGGGCGAATAATAATGATTATACTGGAGGTAACCTTGAAACGCACCTTGTTCATCATGTTGCTCTTGCTTCCTGTGATTCTCCTGGCTCAATCCCGCCACCGTCCGTGTCCTGCATGGGGCGATGAAACCGACGCTGATTCTACTCATAGCTGGGATGCTCTGCACTACGACCTTCGCTTAAGGGTAACACCGGTTTCTCCGCCGGACTCGGTGATTCTTGACGCCAGCGTGACGATACGTCTGACGCCGACCGTGGCAAATCTAGACACTATTGATTTGCACTTCATCGGTCTTGAAGTCACACAGGTGAGATTGGGAAGCGTCATCTGCCCCTGGTCACGCGAAGATTCCCTGCTTTATATCACTCTGCCCGATCCGATGAGTCCTGGTGATACACTAGATCTGGATATTGACTATGAAGGCGTACCTTCGCATTCCAGCTTTTATTCGCAGGGATTAGGCATCCTCCACCCCTTCGCCAACATGGTCTACACTCACGCCGATCCGCGCGGTTTGCGCTACTGGATGCCATCCTGGGACGAACCCTGGGATAAGGCCACTTTGCGCCAAACCCTGGAATTCCCGTCTAATTATACGGTGGTTGCCAATGGAATCCAGGAAAGTGTGGTCAATTTGGGTGCCTGGAAGCATTGGACTTATTTCATGGACAAACCCATCGTTTCATACCTGGTCAGTTTTTGCGCAGCACAATACGACACTTTCCAGCAGCAGGCCGGTAACGTTGCCATCACAAATTATATTTATCCTCAGCATCTTAGCTGGGCGCGTAACGACCTGGCACGCGTACCGGAAATGATCGCCACCTTCAGCGAGTTCTTCGGAGCTTACCCGTTCGCTACCTTCGGTTATGCTGAATCTCCCATGTTTGGAGGTTCTGGCGCCATGGAAAACCAGACCATGGTGACGATAGGATCGAGCCTGTTCAACGGAACCGGAGCCTGGGAGGACATCTACGCTCATGAACTCGCCCACCAATGGTTCGGCGATGCAACCGGGTATGTGGATTGGCCGGAAATGTGGTTGTCGGAAGGTTTTGCCACCTATGGTGAGGCGCTCTGGCATCAACATTTGGGAGGCATGAACGGTTACCACGGGATCATGAATGGTCTGCAAAATGCCTACATGAGTTGGGAAAATCCCGGTAATCCGCACTCCATGTATAACCCACCCTGGAACATCATCTGGACGCCATTGACCTATGAGAAGGGTGCCTGCATCCTGCACATGCTGCGCTACGAAGTGGGTGATTCTGCCACATTTTTCGCAATCCTGCAGGATTACTTCGAGCAATATTGCTATGGCACGGCTTCTACGCAGGATTTAAAAACCACCGCCGAACAGATTGCGGGCGATGATTATACCTGGTTCTTCGACCAGTGGGTTTACCAGGCAGGATTTCCTCAGTTCCAGTATTTCGCGGTTCCATCGGCAGGCGGCATCACACTAACAGTCGCGCAGACGCAGAGCGCCAATTTCCCGCGCTTCCGCTCGGATGCTGACTTGTACTGTTATTCAGGCGGAATGCCGACCATCCATCGGATCACCATTCAGGGGCTGCCCACGCAAGAAATTCAAATCACACTTCCTCAGACGCCGGACAGCGTGAAACTGGATCCTGTCGGTTGGATATTAGGCCCAAAGGTCAGGCGTGATGACCTGATCGGACCGATTCTCGTTGACACTCTCGCGGTGATTGCTGATGCAGACAGCAGCGGCTTTTTAGATCCGGGTGAAAGCGGTGAGCTATTTTTTACCGTGCTGAATTCCGGATTGCCGACGCAGGCTTTGACTCTGACAGTAACCAGCCTCGATCCCGAGCTGATCGTGACGGACAGCGTGCGCTCCACGCCGATCATTCCGTACAACGGCCAATACAGCCTGTTTGCCGATCCCATTCCTGTGACGAACGTGGGAGCTGACCCGCGTTGGATTGAATTCCGGGTTCAAGTCAATCAAGGAACCGTTCCCTTGGATACGCTGTGGTTTTCGCTGCCGGTGGGCACGCCGCGCATTCTGCTGGTGGACGACGACGTCGGAGGCAGCGCCCAAGTCAAGCACCAGACGGCCTTGAACGGCCTGGGACAGGTTTACCGCACGGTGGCGTATGTTAACCCGGACAGCCTCCCCCTTCTGTCCGATTATCAGGCCGTGATCTGGTCTTGCGGACAGCAAACGGCCAGCACTCTGTCTCCCGCCGATCAATCCCTCTTGCAGGGCTACCTTGACGGCGGAGGTTGCCTGTTTTTATCCGGGCGAGGCGTTGTGCCGGATTTAGCCCAAACGTCCTTCATGCAGAACGTCCTGCATGCGACAGCTCCCGGCGCGACGGGATCTCCCCTACTGCAAGGAGCCGATCCGCTGGTGCAAGGCTTGACCTTCTTCGTGCAGGGCGAGAACTCCTTGGACGTCATCGAACCGGACGGAGCGCCCGGCTCGGCTCGCTTACTGACTTTCCAGATATCCGGTGCAGGCGCTGCGGTCAAATACGACGGCGACTGGAAGAGCGTGGCGCTGGGCTTCGGTTTTGAGGATATTGTTAGTAACAATCCCATCTTCGCCACTCCGCAGCAGCTCTTGGGGCCGGTGTTGGACTGGTTCGGATTAACGGTGGGCGTGGAACCGGAAACGAAAAGGCCGCTGCCGGTAGCATTTAAGCTAGAGCAAAATTACCCCAATCCGTTTAATTCCGAGACGATGATTCCTCTGGAATTACCCCAACGCTCCCATGTAAAAATCGAGCTTTTCAACGTGCGCGGGCAATCTTTGGGTGTTATATTTGAAGGGATAGAGAATGGGGGTTGGCCGAAGATCAGGTACAACGCTTCTCGCTTGGCTTCCGGGATGTATTTCTGCCAGGCGACTGCCGAAGGGCTGGAGCGTGAAGGCAAATACCAGAGTGTAGGAAAATTGTTACTGCTGAAATAAACTCGGAGGGACGCGCTTTGTTGCGTCCAGAAAACATGTAGGGGCACGGCATGCCGTGCCCCTACAAATCCCCCCCTTCCAAAGGGGAGTAGGGGGGATTCTGAGGAGACTACCATGAAATGGCTGATGATAATCGTCATATTTCCTGCCCTTTGCTGGGCACAGGAATTCCAATTCTGCCAGGAATTCGATACCATCCCAGTGGAGATCAATGGGTGGAGGCCATACGCGTCGTGGGTGGGAGGACTTTCTGAATCTAAAGTTGCCATGTCCGATATTGACGGAGATTCTGATCTCGATTTATTTGTCGGAGTTTTTATCGGCACAATTCTCTATTTTCAGAATATGGGTAATGCCAATGATGCTGACTTTGTTTTCCAGATTTATAATTTTGCTGGGATCGATGTTGATTCCCGAGCCAATCCCTGTTTTCGTGATATGGATGCAGATGGAGATTTAGATCTGGTATTTTCAGATGGTTTTCCCCACGTGCTTTTCTATCGAAATGATGGGACAGCATCTCAGCCGGAGTTCGTTTTTACCGATAGCATTCTGATAACAGGTCCACCTTGGTGTAGAGGCCCAGAGTTAGTTGACATTGATGCTGATGGGGATTTGGATTTGTTTGGAGGAAGTTGGGGTCAAGTATCATTCTTCCGCAATGTGGGGTCAGCGCAAAATTATAATTTCGGTTTGGTTACAGGTAATTTTGAGGGAATAAATGTTGGAGATAAGGCTTCTCCTGAATTTATAGATATAGATGCTGATGGTGATTTGGATCTATTTATAGGCAATGAAGCGGGGAGAATATGGCATTACCGCAACGATGGAACCGCACAAAACTATAATTTCACTTATGTGGCCAATAATTACAACAACATTGATGTGGGCGGATACGCTTCCCCGGAATTTGCCGATATAGATGGGGATGGGGATTATGATCTATTGGTAGGGCGGGAACAGCCGGGGCCATCGCTCAGCCCTGGAGATATTTATTATTACCGGAACACGGGCACACCCCAACAAGCCCAGTGGGAATTGGTTACTAAAAATTATATCTGCTTGGATGGTGGCAACCAAGCTCAATCAGCAACCACCGATATTGACGCGGATGCAGATCGAGATCTTTTTATCCAACTGGCTGGAAACAACTTGAGCTACTATCAAAATGTCGGGACACAAGTTTCGGCATTTTACGAATGGATTACCGACAATTATCAAAATGTTCATGTGAGCTACGCTCATCCAAAATTTGGCGATCTCGACTCCGATGGAGACCCGGATCTTTTGATGGGTGAAGCGACCATCCCTGGCCCTCCGGGATTGTACTTATTTGGAAATCGCGGCACACCACAGACCGCTTCTTTTTCGCTTTACTCCAGCAATCTCGTCCCCGGAGTATTCACCCAGAGCACAGTAACAATCGTTCCGACTCTGGCCGATATTGACAACGATAATGATCTTGATCTCTTTATCGGTGTCGGCGATGCTCATTTCTACTATTTCCAGAATACTGGCAGTCCCTTATTGCCGCAATTCACACTAGCCAGCAGCAACTGGCAGAATGTCTATCCTTCAAATTGGGCTAACGGTCAATTGATCCCTGAATTCTACGATATTGATCATGATGGAGATTTGGATCTTTTTTGTGGGACTCTGAGAGATTGGAATCAACTTCGTTTCTATAGAAATATAGGAACCTCTTATAATGCGCAAATGGTGTTCGTGGATTCAACGTTTCTCGGGGAGGGTTTTAATCACTTTACCGGTGTTGACATTTTCGATATTGACGGCGATGGGGATGGCGATTTCCTATGCTCAACTTATAATGGTGGCATGGTTTTCTTCCGCAACATCACCGGCGAATCTCCTGTCCACCCAGACCCCAAGCGACCCGCGCCCAGCTATCCGCGCATCACTATTCTGCCGAATCCGGGAAATTCCACCATAGCCGCAAGCTACAACCTGCAAGCTGCAAGCCAGGTAAGTTTAAAAGTCTTCGACATCACCGGCAGGCTCACCGGCACCCTCTTTTACGGCTTCCAGTTGCCGGGCACGTACTCGTTTTCGTGGGATGCGGCGAATAAAGCGGCGGGGGTGTATGTGGTGCGGTTGGAGGCAGGAGGGGAAGTTGAGGTAAGCAAAGCAGTTGTGGTGAAATGAGTCTTGAGTTATGAGTTATGAGTTATGAGTTATGAGATTGTTTCATTTTTTTCATTCATAACTCATCATTCATAACTCATAACTTTTTTCATCGCTTCTGCCAGCTCCCCGAGCTCATCTTCCCCCACCGCCTTCAAATCCACGTACACGTCATTCTTGTGCACGTAGCCGATGACCGGAGGGTTGCCCTGGCGTAACCGGGCGGCCAATTGCCCGGCAGACAAACCCTTCACGCGCAGAGCCAGCGCCGCAGAGGGGAATTCTTCCAGTGGCAGAGCTCCAGAACCCAACTGCGCCTTCGTGGCCACGATGGTTATTTTAGCATTGTCAGGCAGCCCGCGTTCCTTGAGCAGGGCCAACACCTCGTTGGCTCGCTGGGTCGCAGCTTCGGGGTCTTCCGTCAAACGCGCCAACACTGGATGGTTTTTCATTAGCTTTCCCGGTGAGAGGTACAGTTTCAGTGTCTCTTCCAGGAACGCCAGGGTCAGTTTGTCAGGGCGTAGAGCGCGCATCAGCGGATTGCGGCGGAGGCGCTTCAATATCTCGGTTTCCCCCACCAGAATGCCCGCTTGCGGCCCTCCCAGGATTTTGTCTCCGCTGAATGTGACCACGCTCGATCCGGCAGCCACACTCTGCGACACCACAGGTTCCGGCGGCAATCCCCAGCGCTTCAGATCGTAGATCACTCCCCCGCCCAAGTCGTGGATTAAAGGAAAACCTCGCCGTTTGCACAGATCGGCAAGCTCCTCGACTTGAACTTCTTCCACGAATCCCTTCACCCGGTAGTTGCTCGAATGCGCCAGCAGTACTACCCCGGTCCTAGAAGTGATGGCCTCCTCGTAATCTCGCAAGTAGGTTCTGTTAGTCGTACCGACTTCTACCAGCTTCGCGCCGGACTTGCGCATGACTTCAGGCAGGCGAAACGAGCCGCCGATCTCGATCAACTGCCCGCGCGAGACGATGGTCTCCTTGCGGTAGGAAAGCGTGTTCAGCGCCAACAGCACCGCCGCGGCGTTGTTGTTCACGACCGCGCTTGAGGGGGCTCCCGAAAGGATTCTGAGCAGGTCATTCAGCGTTTCCTGCCGGTCGCCGCGCTGCCCGGAAGCGAGATCCAACTCCACATTGCAGAATCCTCGGGCGCGTTGAAAGGCTTGGCTGTAGGCTTCATCCAGCAGTGGAGCTCGGCCCAATCCTGTGTGTAAGAGAATCCCCGTGCCGTTAATAACGCGCCTCAAGCGTGGCTCGAGTAACACTTTAAGAGTACTCTTGATTTGCTCGATTATAGCAATTGAATCAGGAACAGTTTCAGATCCTGCCAGAATCTCCTGGCGAAAGGACTCCAGAACTTCCTGGCAGAGTCGCTTGATGAGCGAATGGGAATATTCGGCGATCATCTCCTGCAATGAAGCCGTTTCCAGCAGGGAATTGACTTGTGGGAGGCGTTTCAGACGAGCTTGAAGTATGGCGTCCATGTCTCTTGCCCACCCCTAAAGGAGTGGGCTACGACTGGATAAAAGCCCGCTGAAGCGGGCTCCTCCGGGAATAGCCCCCTTTAGGGGGGTTTGTATTAAATGTAGCCCCGTGCTTGAACGCGAGGCGGGTGCGCGGGGAATTAAAATGTACTCCTGAGTTGCAGCTTTACTCCATCGAAGGGGTCCACGATGCGGCAGCGACCCGAGGTGCATTTCAATCCGCCGCGTTCCTGCCCGACGAACAGCAGCAGATCGTGCTGCTTCAGCAGAGTTAGGCTAAGTTCAGTTCCAAACCACATGCTTTGATCATCGCCCAAGAGGTTGTCCAAACCATTGAATACTGGTACGTCTCGGTTCTTGTTCTCGTCTGGATTGCCACTGGTTTCCATAATTATAGTAAAGCCGCCCCAGGTAGTGCGCGACAAAGTTACGGCCAGGAAGGATTCCCAGTAATTATCGCCGTTTCTTAAATCCCTCAGGTGCATTAACTCAAGGTGCCCGGTCAGTCCATAGATGTTTGTCAGCAAATAAGTCCCTTCTACCGCACCGCCCTGTTTCTGCGGCCAGCTCGCAGCCAAGGCCTCTTCATTAATGCCCAGATCCAAGCGCAGGAAATGACCTCCTGGGAAAGTATACTCGCCCTCGATAAAGGCCTGCCAGAAAGGACTATCTTCTTCGTGTAGCGAGGGGATCAGAGAATTATTCCGGTGGTGTGACGACCGGCTGAAATTAGCGGTCAGCGATACCGGCTCTGCGGGAGTCGCGCTGGCTTCGATCTGGAAACCGACCTCGTCCCACACTTCAATCACGTGCGGATGCTTGGCCAACAGGTTGGTCGTGAATTCGCGCTGCACGATGGGTGGATTCTGGAAGGCTAAAGGTTCGGCATTATATTGAATGGAAGAACTGGAGGGAGCCGGATACCGCTTGAAATTATAATCCTTATAATCAGCTACCAGACCGATCCCGGCGAAGGAATAGTCCAGGGCCAGGTAATTGCCGTAGTAAGGATTCTTTGAACCGGGGAGGGCATGATCTTCTCGCACGTACTGCAGTGCGGTTTCAGCATATAGTCCCACACCCATCGGGAGGTTGAACTCCAGGAATCCGCCGGGCATGCGTGTTTCGGGATAATTCTGAAGGGAGGAATCAAAGGGGATCTGGAAAAAATATCCCGCCAAAGCCACACCGGGCAGGACTGAACCTTTCAACATAGCTCCTTGATAATCAGCCTCACGCACAGCGCTGGAACCTGTCCCTTGCGTGGGGTGGGAGCGCCCGCGAAAAGCGATACCACTGATCGGGCCGGAATTGACCACCACTTTAACGCCGGATAGGTTGCTGTCATAATTCAGCGTGTAATCACGATATAGATTCAGCGCCAAACCCCGCCCCGCGGTGGCGTAAAAATTCCCGATGGTTGCGGTAAAGTATTTGTGAGAGTATTCCAGGAATTTGTAATTGATGGATTCGATTCCGTCCAATTTTTCGCCGAATTCAGAAGGCCGGTAGAGGGTATTACGCAGGCCAAGTTGCAGGTTCTTATAATTTAGCGACAGATCTGTGACATTCTCAAACCAGTCTCTTTGTTGCTGGCGCCCCTGAAGCAGAACCTCGCCTTGCGCCCAGCGTAGTAGATTGCTGGCGCGGATGGAGAATTCTTGAGCATAAGCTGTCCCTATGTTGGCTAGCAGTAATATAATTAAGCAGATCGTCCGTTTCATTCCTTGCATCCCTTTGGGTGATTTGTATTCTATCTAAAATAAGCGATTTCAAAGGGAATTGCAAGGAAAAAGCTATGTTGTTCCTTCAAGCGACTTTTTTCGCAATGAGTACGCCGGTCTGCTCCGTCAGATCGAAGGCTCGCACCAAAGTAAACCCAGTCTGCTGAAACCAGGATTCGACCCCTTCACGTGAATAGGTGGTTCCTGCATCTGTACCCAGCAGCATATTTACCGCAAACAGTGCCGTCCACAAGGGTTGAGTTCCATCGGGGGATATGAAAAAATCTTTCAGCACCAACAACCCATCGGGAACCAGCGCTTCCCGGATCTTTGTCAGCAACGTCAGATTATCATTCTTGCCTAAAGAATGAATAATATTGGATAACAGGACTGCGTTAAATCCACTGGGTAGAGTTGTTTTGAGGTAGTCCCCCGCCTGAAAGACAACCCTCTCCCCTACGTTGGACTCATTGCGATATTCCTGAAAGATGGGCTCAACTTCCGGTAAGTCGAAGACTACAGCCTGTAAACCTGGGAATTTTTGGCAGGCTTCAAAAGCATAACTTCCCGGTCCGCCACCCACGTCCAGCAAGCGTTTGCGGCCATTTAAATCAACCTGGCTCCAGAGAGATTCCCCTAAGAGTCTGGCGGAATTGGCCATTCCGGCGATGAAATTGTGCAGCCGTTCTCCCCTGTCATCCGCTACCACAGCACCCACCGGCTGTCCGCTTTTTAACACTTCCTCCAGACGCATCCAGCGAAATTCCAACAAATTCCAGTTGTGTTTCAGTATGTCTCCCTGATAATGAGGCGAACCGGACACGAGAAGCTCCTGGGATATTTCCGTGTTAGAATAATGATCACCGCTCTTCTGCAGAAAACCCAAAGAAACCAGGGCATTCATAAAAATCCCGGTGGCGCGCTCGTCCCAGACCTTCTTCGCAGCGATTAAAGGGATGGTTGCCGGATTCACGTTTAAGAGATCAAAGAGGCCTTCGCGGTTGGCAGTCAAGATTAAAATGGCTTGTCTGAATCCCCCGCTGACCTGCATGAGTTTTTTATTCAGGATGGCAATTTCAGCGTTCTGATCGTCCATTTTGCTCTCCAATAGATACCAATTTTACAAAGTAAGCAATCATTTTCTGCTTAACAAGAAAAATAATTGGCAGAAGTGAGTCCGTACTTTATAACAGAGAAAACGGGTGCTTATGCCAGGCAATTACGCATAATGCACACGTAATATCGTAATATATAATTACTTACTACCACGAGCGGTTTCGACTCGCGTGAATACAATGTTGGTTGGCTCGATTTCGGATGGCACCTTGAAGTCCGGTTTTAGCGTTTTCGACTCTTCATTATTTGGGATATGTAACTCTAAGCTATTTTTGATCTTAGAGATAAACTCCTGACTCATTTCCACTTCAAAGACGAACTCATCCAGGTATTCAGGTTTTATTTCAACGGTTCTTTCGCCTACTTGAATCTCCATTATACCATCCGAACCAGGTCGTACAATGGGCTTGCCATTAGCCATTATCATTCTCCCTCAATTGTTTAAGGAGTCGGCTTAACTCTAAAAATATTAACTACCGAATCCAGCTTTCCAAAAAACCTACTGCTTAGATTACGTTATTCAAAGGACAATTGTTAGGATCGGGGAGTAACATTTGCTGCCTTAGTGCCTTTCCCGTGCTGGCCTTTCGCAAACCGTTTAAGGGAAATAACCATTGAATTCGGCGCCTTTTTGATATATATTTAACCTATCCCCCTTTCAGCAGATATTAATCGAAGGGGAATCGTATCCTGAAATACTCTCTATGCTGAATAAAGCGGAACGTTTGCTGGCCAACTTCAAGGAGTTGGAAATTCAGATCAGCGCCCCAGAGGTCTTCGCTGATCAATCTCGCTATCGCGATCTGCTGCGACAACACAAATCCATGCAGGCGGTGGCGCGCCTGGCACAACAATATATTTCGGTAACACGTGATTTATCCGAATATAATCAGATATTAAAGTCCGAATCCGACCCCGACCTTAAAACTATCGCGGCCGACGAGCTGCCCCGCTTGAAAGACGAAGAGCAGCGCTTGGCGAATGAATTGAAAATCGCGCTGTTGCCCAAGGACCAGGACGCCTCCCGCAATGTTATCGTGGAGATCCGCGCCGGGACCGGGGGTGAAGAAGCAGCCCTTTTCGCCGCCGACCTCTATCGCATGTATCAGCGTTTCGCCGAACGGCGCGGCTGGAAAGTCGAAGTCATGAACACCTCGGAAGCTGCCGCCGGGGGATTGAAAGAAATCATCTTTGCGATTTCCGGCGAAGACGTCTTCCAAAAGTTGAAATTCGAATCCGGCGTGCATCGGGTGCAGCGCGTACCGGCTACTGAAGCCTCGGGACGCATACATACTTCGGCCGCCTCTGTCGCAGTCCTCCCTGAAGTCGAAGAGGTAGAGGTTAGCATCAATCCCGCTGATTTGAAGATTGACGTGTTTCGTTCTTCCGGTCCGGGCGGTCAAAGCGTCAATACTACCGATTCCGCCGTTCGTGTAACTCATTTGCCGACTGGTTTGGTGGTTTCCTGCCAGGATGAAAAATCCCAGCTTAAGAATAAATCCAAAGCCATCAAGATCTTAAGAGCGAGATTGTATCAGCAGAAACGCGAAGAAGAGGAATCGCGCCAAGCCGCCGAACGCCGCGCCATGGTTGGTAGCGGCGACCGTTCCGCGAAAATCCGAACTTACAATTTTCCCCAGGGACGATTAACCGATCATCGCATCGGCTTGACATTATATCGTCTTAGCGATATTCTCGAGGGGAATCTTGATGAGGTTGTGGATGCCCTGGTAGTTGACGAGCAAACCCGCCTGCTGGAAGAAGCGTCGCTGGTGGGAGGTTAAACTGCCACATTCGAGTGTAAACGTCCTTGAAGCATTATTAAAGAGCCAGGCGGTTTTGGCAAAATTGGGTCTAAGTAATCCGCGGGCTCAGGCAGAATGGATGTTAGGCAACATCCTGGGGATGATACGCGGCGATCTTTATCTCGATGCAGATCGTAAGCTAACCCCGGAACAATTGGATACTTTGAGAGAATATTTAAGGCGGCGTAAAACCGGCGAACCTTTGCAGTATATTTTGGGCAACGTAGATTTCCACAACATCACCCTGAAAGTGGATCGCCGTGCTTTAATTCCCAGGCCGGAAACTGAAGGCCTGGTAGAATTAGCTTTGAACTTTCTAAGGTCTTTTCAGCAACCGCGTATCCTGGATGTGGGCACGGGAACCGGGGCTATCGCCCTGGCAATTTTGCATGAACATGACAGCACCGTGGCCGTAGCCTGCGATATTAGCACCACCGCCCTCGATCTTGCAAGGGAAAATGCCAAATGCCTTGCGCTTGTTGATCGAATAACATTTATTCCCACGGATCTTTTTTCCGTAGATTTTACCAAGACCATCGGAGGGCGTTTTGATTTGGTAATCAGCAACCCTCCTTACGTCAGCGAGGCAGAATACCGGCGATTACCGGAAGAGATCCGTGATTGGGAGCCGCCGCAAGCGTTGGAATCAGGGTCGGAGGGCTTGGATGCCATACAACGTCTGAGCGAAATAGGCAACGAACTAATCAAGCCAGGTGGAAGTTTAATCATTGAGATAGGCGAACGCCAAAGCCAAAGGGCTTCCTCTATCTTTCAGCATTTTGGATGGGAAACATTCGTCAAAGAAGACCTAAACGGAAAGCCCCGGTACTTGAGCGCCACTCCAAGCACCCACGCAGCCCCCTGACTTCACAGAAATCAGCCCACAGCATTTGGGGTATTCTGCGGTTGGCTTCACGTGGTTATGGCTTTGTGGATCGCGAAAATGAACCCTCTATCTTCATCAGCGCCAGAGAGGCTGAAGGAGCCGTTGACGGCGACCGAGTGAAGGTGGAAATTCACGATCGCGGGCATGAGGCTGGCCCCGAAGGCCGCATCATTGATATTGACCGATCGAAACGGCCGTTATTGCTGGGTCGGTTGCAGCGTCGCGGTGGACGGTGGATGGCGGAAATCAAAACAGGCCCGACCAGCTTTGAAGCTCGAGCACTGACCGAGGGACATTTCCCGAAATCGGGCCATTGGGCTTTATTCCAAGCGCCCGATTCGCGTCAGCGGTTTCCTTTGCCCCAGACGCAAATCCACAAGATTCTGGGCGACCCTCGGGACCTGGGAGTAGCCGAACATGCTCTTTTACTGGCTTATGGGTTCAATGAACAATACCCCATAGAGCCGGTGCAAGAATCCTTGGGATTAAAGGCGCACCGTGATCCTCTGGGAAAACGTCGGGACTTACGGACCGAGTTTGTGGTCACCATTGACCCTGTGAATGCTCGGGATCACGACGATGCCGTATCCTTGACCCGCGATGGCAAAGGAATCTATCACCTGGGCGTGCACATCGCCGACGTCAGCCGGTATGTCAAACCTGAATCGGCCATTGATCTTGAAGCGCGCCATCGGGCTTTTAGCGTTTATCTTCAACAAGGCCATCTACCCATGCTGCCACCCCGGCTGCCGGCGGAATTGTGCAGCCTGAAACCCGGCAAGGATCGTCTGGCCTTATCTGTTCTTATGCTTATTGACGCCGAAGGAAGGCTGTTGGAGAGCCGTATTGTGCCTTCTCGGATTCACATCGGCCGTTTGCTGTCTTACGAGCAAGCCCAAGAGTTCATCAAGCCAATTGGACGAGACAAAAAGGACGACCCCGAGCTGGGGGATCAAATCCGCTTGATGTGGAAATTGGCGGTGGTTTTAAGAAAAAAACGGATCTCTGAAGGTGGTGTTGACTTCGAATTGCCGGAGCCGGGATTCGAATGGAGCGACACCGGTGCGCCGGTTTCCATTTTTCGCGAAGCGAGTCTGGACAGTCATAAATTGATCGAAGAGTTCATGCTGGCGGCCAATCGCGCGGTGGCTACAATATGGGCCGAGAAATACGGCGAAGAAGCGCCCAATGTGTATCGGGTTCATCCCCCACCGGACGCCGCCAAACGGCAGAAATTATCCGATTACTTAAAAGAAGCCGGATTCGACTGGCCGGCTTCAAAATTATCCACTGACCGTCAAATTGCGGATATGCTGAATGAGGCACAACGCCGCTTCCCGCAAGAGATCGCTACGGTTATAGCCCGCAAGGCGCTGACTCTGGCCCGATATGACGCGCAAGCGTTGGGACATTTCGGATTGGGCTTTCAAAAATACCTGCATTTCACTTCGCCCATCCGCCGCTACGCGGATTTGATGGTGCATCGTTTGCTTTGGCATCATCTGATAGAAGATAAACCCATCAGCGGGATTGAAGATTTCCAGTTCCAAATCGAAAATCTTTGCCAGCACTTGACGCAACGCGAACGAGTCATCGCCGAAGTGGAACGTGAAGGTACAAAACTGGCGGGACTACTTTATTTGGACGCGCATCGAGAGGAGGTCTACGAAGGAATAATAGTTGAAACTTATCAGGAAAACTTGTACATCGCATTGAGAAATCTCTACATCGAAGGAGTGCTGGCTCCCGAGAGCAAATTGCAATACCGGCCTAAAAACGAAGGTCACCGCGATAAACATCGGCGCACCGAGCGCAACACTGTGGCGCTTGGAGATGCTTTACGAGTCAAAGTGTATAAGATAGACCTTCTCAATCGCAAACTGGAACTGATACCGGTATGAGCCGATCCGAGTGGCAGGAGGGCTTCAGTTTTGAAATCCTGGCCGAAGATCCCGCCAGCGGTGCTCGGTTGGGTAAGTTGACCACGCCGCATGGTGTTGTTTACACACCGGCTTTCATGCCGGTCGGAACCTACGGCGCAGTTAAAGGGCTTTCCCCGGACGATTTGGAAGACGCCGGCAGTCAGATCATTCTGTCCAATGCGATGCACCTTGAATTTCGGCCTGGATCTGAAATTGTGCGCAAGTTGGGTGGCTTGCATCGGCTGATGGGTTGGTCTGGACCGATTCTGACCGATAGCGGCGGATTTCAAACTTTCAGCCTGGCATGCATGATGAAGCCACGAGATGAAGGCATAGAAGTCCGGTCGCCGGTAGAGGGATCGAAACACTTGTTTACGCCGGAGAAAATCGTTGATATTCAGCGCAAACTGGGCACGGATTTCATGATGCCTTTGGATATCTGCGCCTCCGGTGAGGCCGACCGCGACGCGGTGCATCAAGCGCTGAATCAGACCCATAAGTGGGCTAAACAAACCCGACGCCATTATAATCAAAGCCAACCCTTACACGGTTCTCCGCAAGCGGTTTTCGGCATCATTCAGGGCGGTATCTATGATGATTTGCGCACCTCAGCCGCCCAACAACTTCTGGAGATCGGTTTTTTCGGCTATGCCTTAGGCGGGCTGGCGGTGGGCGAATCCGCTGCCGACCGCTGGCGTATAGTTGAACTTTGCGACAACCTGATCCCTCGGGAGAACATACGCTATCTGATGGGAGTGGGTACACCCGAAGATTTGAACAACGCGGTGGCTCGCGGTGTGGATCTTTTCGATTGTGTGCTGCCCACCCGCAACGGCCGCAAGGGTAGCCTCTTCACGAAAGCAGGAAAAATCAATTTGCGCAACAGCGCTTTCCGTGAAGATGATAAACCCATCGAAGA
>JAGVQJ010000125.1 GCA_020051775.1 Calditrichota bacterium
ACACTTCCCCTCGAATGGCCGCGCCCTTGAACCACTTCGGTTCCCAGCCCGGAGCGACCTTCCACAGATTCAGGATGCGCATGAGGAAGGTGTATCCAAAGCCGACACCCAAACCGACGAACACCCGCTTGGCCAGACTGCCGCCCTTCTCTCCGGCGACCAGCACGTCGGCGCAGGCGGTGCCTTCGGGGTATGGCAGCAGACCGTGTTCCTTGACGATCAAACTGCGGCGGATGGGGATCATGAAGAGCACCCCCAAGACGCCGCCGATGGAGGCCAGGATCAGAATGGTGCTGTATTTCAGATCGAAGCCCATCAGAAAAAGCGCCGGAAGCGTGAACACGACACCCGCGCCGATGGATTCTCCCGCCGATGCGATGGTCTGCACGATGTTGTTTTCCAGGATGTTGGCTTTGGCGAACACCCGGAACAGCGAAATAGCGAGCACCGCCACTGGAATGGAGGCCGACACCGTCAAGCCGATCTTCAGGCCCAGGTAGACGGACGTGGCTCCGAACAGGAAGCCGAAGATCACGCCCAAGATGATGGCCTTCCAGGTCAGTTCGGGCAGGACGGTTGTGGCGGGAATGTAGGGCTGGTGGACGGCGGGTGATTCCTTGTTTTCCATCGAGGCCTCTAAAGTTTTAGTGTCGGGGTCGGGGGCGACCCCGACTATGGTATTTTCTTGGGCCGTCATGGTCCATACCATGACGGCATGGAGGGGTGTCACGGAGTGGTCCGTGACACCCCAGTAAAAGTAATGCGAAGCGGGGAAAAAGTCAAGGGGAAAGCGAGGGAAGCGCGGAAGAAAAATCCGCCCTGCGGAGGATTTTTAGTCGTAGGTTGCTTGTCGTTGGTCGTTAGTTAGAGGTGCTCATTTTAACAGAACCAGTTTGCCCGTTGCCGTATGCTGCCCGGCGATCAACCGGTATAAGTAGATGCCCGAGGGGAGTTCAGAGCCGTCGAAGGTGACTTCGTGCGAACCGGCGGGCATCCAGACATCGTGTAGGGGTCGGCCTTGCGCCGACCCGACTTTACGCCCGCCAACATCGAACACCTCCAACGTCACCCGGCTGGCTTGGGGCAGATCGAAACGGATAGTGGTGGAGGAATTGAAGGGATTGGGATGAGGAGAGTGTAAAGTGAACTCTTTGGGTGGCGGGCTTACAATTTCTTCCGGCGTACTGAGAGGCTCCTGAACATATCGAAGGGTTGTGTAATCATAAGTGTATGGAGTTCCGGGCATCATATCAGTTGATCCGGTGATCCCCATCTCCCAAGGATTGATTAATACCATAGCGGTGACATAGTTGATCCCATTGGCAGGGCCATCATAGCGGATCAACCATTGCTGTTGCCCATCCGTATTGTACTTCACCGTGGTAAAATCCCAGTCATTTGAGGCAATAAAGCTTCTGCCGGTCACATAGACATTGGCGGAATCATCTAATACCAGATCGCAAGCGTAATCACTGCCGTTCAGTGAGTCATTATAATCAGCAATCCACTGAACATCACCCTCGGTATTGTATTTTATGGTTACATAATTGTAATTGCCGTTGCCAGGGCTGGAATAGCTGCTCCCAGTGACGTAAACATTTTCATCAGCATCAAGCGCCATTCCGGCAGGAGAATCGTGGTAGTGCCCCGTGCCATTATATCGTTGCACCCACTGTTCCTGACCTGCTGAGCTATATTTAATGGTGACATAATCATGCGTATTTGTGCTTCCATAGCTTTCGCCGCAAACATAGACGTTGCCTGCGGGACTCACGGCAATGAAATTTCCCTCATCTTGCCCATATCCCAGCGGGCCATGGTACCTTGCCTCCCACTGCTGTACTCCTGATGAATCGTATTTCACCGTAGTAATATCCATCCGGTTGCTGTGACTTCCGCTTGTTCCCGTCACATAAACATTTTCAGCCTCATCTATGGCGATGGTGCGAGCGTAAGAATCGGTTATTGAAGGTCCATGATAAAGTGCGATCCATTGCTGATTACCCATAGAACTATATTTAATCGTACAATACGAATAACCGAAAACCATATCAACACTATGTCCGGAGATATAAACGTCACCATCAGCGGCTACACACAGAGCCCACGCGATATCATCGCTGTTTGCGGAACCGTTGTAGTGAGATACCCATTGGGCCACGCCATTAAAATCATATTTGATCGTGCAGTAATCAAGAAAATAGTCATCGCCCATTATGAAACCGGTAACATATACATTCCCATCAGCATCAACCGCCATGTCATTGGGGCTGTCGCCATCGTCTTCGATCCCGTTATATCTGGCTTCCCAAAGCAAACTGCCCGCCGGGTCATACTTTATTGTCAGCCAGCCACTTCCCCCGAAGAATTCTCCATCGTAACTTGAACCGGTCACGATCAGATTCCCCAAGACATCGGCACCGATATCTATGGCATAATCGTGGCCACCTGCTATGCCGTTGTAGTTCACTACCCATTGTTGGTAGACCTGCGCTTGAGCTATGGTACAAGTCGTAGAGTACAAGGCAAAAGTGAGCAGCGAGACACGAAGAAGGGAATTGAGGTGAACTCTCATGGCGGCTCCTGGGGGCGAAGTGGTAAAGGAATTGCATCACAATATAACTCAGCACTATTTTTAATATACAATCAAGTTATGGTGATGTCAAGATATTTTCGCAAATAATTTAAATTTGACGATTGGGCGGTGAAGCTCGGCGGGCTTGACATCCGGGTGTATTTAAGATTTACAATAAACCCGGTTTGCGAGCAAACCGGGCCACCCACTCGACTGCCGGGATTCGCTTCGCTTTCCGGCATGGATCACTGCGTGACAATCCCGGCAACACCAAGGGCGGCCACGCGGCCGCCCTCTGGTCATGGATTCCCGCTCCCCGATCCCGTCGGGGACAAGTTTCGCGGGAATGACAATGCTCCGTTTCCCTAATCGAAGATATACGTCTGCGAGGCGCGGACCCGTCCCGATTCGGGAGGAATCGGCTCGAACAGCCAGGTGGAGATGACGGATTGCAAACAGTCTTCCACACGGCGCCCCAGGTTGTCCCGAGTCCATTCCGAGGAGAGGATCTTCACCTTCGATACGCTGCCGTCCGGTTCGATGGACCATTCCACGCGCACTTTGCCTTTCAGGTTGACATCCTTGCGTTTGTATTTGTTGTAGCAGTTCTTCACTAAGGCCATGTTGGCGTCGGCCACATTGCGAATGGAGGATCCCGAGCGGTTGACGTTTTTGGAAGCCAGACCTTCGATTTCCGGCAAGGCCGCGATCTGGACGGTCGAGGCCGAGAGGATCTCCTCGATGTCCGCGTCGCTTAAGCTGGCCACGTCAATGCCGCCGGTGCCGGTGGTGATGCGCAGGCCGCCGCGCGCCTTTTCGACTTTATCTGCCGCCGACCCGGTAGCGATGCCGGCGATCTTGCCCACTTCGATGCCCCCCAAGCCGCCTCCGGCTTGCAGCCCTCGGGATACGCCAGATCCCCCGGTACCGCCGGTGCCGGCGCCTCCGGCTCCGCCCCGGGATCCGGCTACACGGAAGATGCCCATGCTACGCGCCGATTCCTGCATGGCAGCGCGTTTGGCGGCCATTTCAGCGCTGGAGCCGCGGCGTTTGGCTCCGGGTCGCGAAGGGGCTTCCGACACGGGCGCCTCTTGCTGGACGGGCGCTTCGGTCACGGCTTCGCCTTCGCCTACCGGCAGAGTCTTGACGATTCGTTGAGTGGGCGTTTCGACCCTGGGAGCCGTCACCCGGTACACGCGCTCCAAGTATTGATCCACCTCCGCCTGGGTCATCTCGCGCCACTTGATGCCTTGCAGGATGAGAATCAATGCCACGTTCAGGATCAGCAGAGTGAAGAAGATGGCGGCGAAACGCCGATCCAGGTCACCCAGCCAGTCCCGCTGCAATTCTTTGGGGAATACGGTATAGTCGCTCACCTCTAACCTCGATACTTCGAATCTTTAAGGACGACGAAATCCACTTTGTCAAAGCCTGCGCCCGCGCAGGTGTTGATGATCTTCAGCACCCAACGATAGGGGATGGTCTTGTCCCCCTGAATGGTGATGGTGTGCCGATCTTCACGGCCCAGACTGCGGCTGCGATCCTGTACCTGATTCAGGAAGGCGCCCAACTGGGGCAACTCGACGTATTCGTCATTTTGCAGAGAGGCAAAGTCTTCAATGAGACGGTCGGCTTTTTCGCTCAGATCTTCGTACACTCCTTCATTGGTCACCACCAGTGAAAGCACCTTGATGGGTTCATTGGTGACAGTCGAGGTGGGCAGCTCGATGCCTTCAGCGGGTGTGACCAGCACGCCGGAAGCGGAATAAGACTTGAGTAAAAAGAGCAGGATGACCACCATGATGTCAATCATCGAAGTCAAGTTCGGAATGCCGGGCTTGTCGAAGCGATGTTTTTTTCCTTTGGAGGGTGCGAATGCCATGTTGTCCTCAGGTAACTATTGTATCTGACCCAAAGCCGGGGAGGGGAATAGCGGGCGGAAGATACCCCGATTGTCTTTGTATTCCCTACAAGTATCAAGAATTCTCACAAGCGTTTGCAGGGGCACGTCACCTTCCGCGGAGATGCGCACTTGATCGCCGTCCGAGAATTTGTATTGCTCCAACAACTCCACCTGGCCGGTGGCGGGGTTGCGCTGTTGCGACCTCGTGATGGGCGGTCCTACCACGCGCTCTTTAACGTCCACCAGCTTTTTACGCAAGGCCTCGAAATCGTAATTTCCGTCCGACTTTTTGGGAAAGGAGGCGTAATTATCGCCCGTGGTGGCATTGAAAACGGACATTTCGAGGGCGCGGTAGGTGACGTTGACCCGCAGCTCGAGCAGTTCACCGACCGAACCGCTGCCATCGCCCTGGCTGCCGCCCCCAGTGCCGCTCTCATAGACCGTCGGTGTGGCATATTCCAGCAGTGCCACTTCCACGAACTTACTTGAAGCCAGCAGAACTGTGACTATGACGCAGCACAGATCCATGAACGGCATCAAGTTGATCTCGTAGTTGGCCACCATGCGCTTTTTCTTGCGCGAAGGTTTGAAAGCCATATCTCTCCTTTGGGATTCGGGACACGGGATTCGGTATTCAGCTTACTGAATCCTGACGGCTTAATCCTGAATCCTATTTGCTTCCGGTCAGTAGATGGATGAGTTTGACGGAATGCTCGTCAATGTCATCAATGATCTTGTTGGTCTTGCTGCTGATTACCGAGTGGAAGAAGATGGCCAGAATCGCCACGATCAATCCCCACCAGGTCGCCGTCCACGCCGTCGAGATACCGGCCGCCAAACCCGCCGCCGATTCCGCCCCGGCCGCTCCGGCAGCCTGGAACGCCTGCATTAGACCCAAGATCGTACCCAGCAGTCCCATCAAAGTCGCCAAGTTGGAGAACATGGAGAGATAGTGGGTGCGCAAGGTTAGACGCGGGATGATCTCAAGACAGGATTCATCCACAGCATTCTGAATCGCGCGATAATCCACAAACTCCTTCTTCTCGGCTTCCACCAGAGCCGCCAAGGTGACCATCGGCAAAGCCTTCTCGCCCGCCGCCTTGCACAGATTGATGGCTTTTTTAAGGTCACCGTTGATCACCAGTTTCCGCACTTCGGCCATGAAGCGCGGCGCATTGATGTTCGACCGCACCAAGATGTAGTACCATCTTTCCACCACTATGGCGATCACCGACACGAAACACAACAGGATCACCCACATGACCCACGCACTTTCCATCTCGAAGTTGAAAGAGTGCAGGAATTTCGGAAAAAAGCCGCTCATTTTCATTCCCTCTCTATGGATGTTTACTCTATCATTCGCTTTTTACAGCAAGGGGTTCAGCAAGGGGCTTAAGCCCCTTGTTACATAGATTCATAAGTCTTGGCGTTACTGCTTGACCTTCAACTCTATCAGTATTTCCCTCAAGATCGCTATCTGCCCTTTGAGCTTGTCCCCCGCGCAGTTCGGATGAGTATTTAAACAGATATTCCCGCGACAATAATCTATGCGCTCATGGCAACCAACCCGGTATTGGTAATTCGCCGTCGGTTCCATCCGCCCCGTCAGGTTGCGCCGACTGAAGTTCTTCCCCACCACGCTGGAATAATCAATAACGTAATTCCAGAGGATTACCTGCACCTCCACCAGTTCCCGAGGCCTGAAGGTGTCCAGCAGGCTGCTGAACAGCTCCTCGTCGTGAAGATTGTCTATCAGCTTCTGCTTGCGTCTGTCCACTTCGTAGTGGGCCATCTTGTGCATAAAGTCTCCTCCCATCTACATGAGATTGCTTCGCCTCTTTGCCCCTGACCTTGACAAGTCATGGCGCCTTAAGCAGCAGCTCTTTTTAGCCGCCCATAAAGCAATCCCCTAGCGCCGCCGCCGGTTCACCAACTCCTTCCAGTGGCGGATTCTGTCGGGAGGCGGCGTGCCCTCTTTTAAGCCCGAAAGCTCCAGCTCGCTCAAGGCCTCCGCCGGGGTGCGCTCTAGAGTGATCTCCCGAAATAACGGCTTCGCGCGCGCCACTGTAATCGCCACGTTCGGCTGCGCGATCTCGCCGTGAATTTGTACCGCCTCCAGTTCGATCAACTCCCCTTCACCCCGGGCTACCTGGGATGGCACCGTTCGCGCAGAATCAGTCTTGGCCGTCTGAGCTTGCACCCCCGACCCATACAGACACAGCGCCAATCCTGCCGCCGCCAGCACACCCAGCCGAAGAAATTTACCTCGCTGCTTGTTCATGGTCCACCCCTTAACCCTTTAAGGACCGCCGTACGACGGTGAAGGAAGCTCTTTATACTTCAAGGCCAGAACCAAACCATTTTTTTGAGTGTTCGCATCCACTGCCAGAATGGTGATCACGTTGCAGCCGTTTTTCAGCAGGGAGGCAACATCATAGTGAATCATTTGTCCACCAGCCCCTGACGGCTCTACCGCCGCCACCAGCTCGCCGTTCACCTGCAAGGAGAACCCGCTTCCAGTTTTTATCCATAAATCCCCCGCCACCGGCTCCTGGCCGATCTCGAAGATTTTGCGTACATACACACTGTCGCAGGCTTCGGTGGAAGATTCGGTGGACGTCACCTGAGCACTGCTATCGGTGAGGTTGGCCGCTGCATCCTGAACACTGTAAGAGTGCTCCGGCGGCGATACCCACAGCGCCTGCGCGCCCGCTAATTCAGGTGCCTCCTGGCTTGCGCCCAGACTCGCCGGCGCTGTCCAAGAATCATCCTGGAAGTCAGGTGCTTCCCAGCCTTCGGTAAAGCTGGCACTGACCCGGAATGAGGCATCCGATCTAAGCCAAGTCTCACTCCCATACTGAGCCAGTAGCGGCAAGTATTTTTCGCGATTCATTCCCGCCAGCGCCCAGGCAATTTTCAAGGCCATCGGTTGATCGTTCCCAAAGCTCTGATTAAAAGCCATGGCCGCCGATAGCAATCCTTCCTGGTGTTCGCAGAAATTATAGGCGCAATCTTCATAAGTCATGGTGGCGTCTTCCCACACGACCGATTCCGTGGCGCGAGCTTTGGCGGCTTCTTTGTCGTTGTTCGCTTCTGCGGCCAACGAGGCATAACGGTCGTTGATGCGGAAAATCTCCTCGATGCCGGTGGCCACCCAACGGCTAATATTTTCGGTGGGGATCATGGGGCTGGTTTGCGCCATCTTCAGTAAGGCTTCACGAGTGCTCAAAGCGCCTTTCGCGAACTCGAACGATTGCGTCGCGAAGAAAACCAACTTTTCAGCTACATCCGCGGCCTGTAAACCATCACTCCCCACAGCGCCTTCACCCTGGGTGAGCAGATATTGATAATCCGCCAGATTTTTGGAATAGTCGGCCAGCGCCCTTTCATTCAGTGAACGGAATTCTTCTCCAAGAATATTGAATAGCGCCTGTACGCCGTCCAGGGTTTTGGTTTTCCAGTCTATAGTGGCGGTCTCATTACCGGATATTTCGGTATTTTGGCGATGATTTTCGGCTTCATTTAAGGCGGCGCCATACAACCGTACTACTTCCACTCCCCGCGGCGCAGCGAATTCCGATAACACACCATAGCGATAAGCTATGCGCAGCTCTTCTCGTTTGCCGGCATCGGGCAGGGCTAAGAAGGCATTTACGGTGGCGAGTTTTATCTCGGCATTATGCAAAGCCAACTCAGGGATCTTCTCCAGAGCGCGTCGCTGCCAGGTCTGCGCACTTTCCTGGGCCGTGGCTATTTCCTTCATCCCCCGATCCAAATCCGCCAGAACGGCGGTGGAATCCGGGAGCTCTTTGGGCTGGGGATCGGCCTTTTGCGCCGCCACCACCCAATCGGCAAGCGATTCATGCCGCGTCTGTAATGTGGACGTCTCAAGCTTCAACACGCCAATAGCAGCGTTAATCTCCTCTGCTGCCTTGCGGTAAGCCTCCATCGCCTTTCCCGCAATTTCAATGGCGTCCTGGTTGGCGGTTTCACGTGCCAAAATGGTCTCTTCGGGCTTCCCCTTGACCGAGGGTATCTCCTGACGCTCGAAGGTTTGGGAAAGCTCTTCTTCGACTCGGCCTACGGTGAAGAGCCCCTCCAGCATCTCGTCCTTGCCCATTTTGTTCAATTCTTCCAACTGCTTTAAGAGCAGATCGCGTTTTGCCAACTTGGCTTTTTTATTGGCCTCGAGCGCCGTTGGCCCGGCTCCTGTAAACCGAATCTCTTGATAAGCGGCGAAATCAGTCTGAATGACTTTTAATAGGCATCTTGAAGCGTAAGTCTCCTCGCCCGGCGAACCTGCCGCCACCATCTGGCGATGTGAAGCAATGCCCTGTTTAAATTCGGTATAAGCTTCCTGCGATCGTCCCTTTTCCTGCATATATTGGCCGCGTTCCCAATGCGCTCGCACGGTGCGCGGATCGTTGGGGAAGCGCGTGGAATAGTCGGAATAGATCTGATCAGCGGCGGCCTGGTCACCGAGCTTCAAGAAGAGTCCGGCATTCTCAAACAGGAACACGTTGGCATCTGCCGCCGCGGGGTACGCCTGGAAATAGGCGCCGTTCACGCGGATAGCTCCCGCCCAATCGCCGGCTTCCGAGTAATTGATGCTGGCGTTTCGTAAAGCGTCCTGTGCCAGGGATGATTGGGGATATTCTCGCGCCAAGCGCTCGAAAATCAGACCGGCGGCGGCCTTGTCACCGAGTTCCGCCTGACTATTATACGCCACATTGTACAGAGCCTTATCAGCCTGGTTCGATTGCGGATAACGCTGCACGAGCAGCAAGTAAACCTCGTTGGCTTCCGTCCAAGATTTGGCCTGCTGATAAGCCAGACCTGATTCGAAGAGCGCTTTGTCGGCCTGCGTGTAATCCGGAGATTCCAGAGCCGCGCGTTTGAATTCTGCGGCGGCAGCCAGCAAGGATTCGGCATTTGGTGCAACGGAGACCGAAACTGAATCCTGACTGCTTACTCCTGTATCCCGTAATCTCTGCGCGCCTAAAAATGCCGATTCCGCTTGTCGCGTCTTGGCGGCAGCCACCAGGCTAGAATCAAATCCTGCCGCAGTGATCTCCTTGGCGACTCTTTCCGCTTCCGTGTAGTTCTTTTCCGCGAAGTACCCGTTCATGGTATAACGGTACGCCTCACCGCGTCGGTTTCCCTGCGGAAAGTCCGCCAACAGCCGATTGTAATATGTGCGCGAATCCTCATATAAGCCGTGGTTGTAGTTGATCGCTCCAGCGTTCAGTAGAAACAATTCTGCTTCCTC
>JAGVQJ010000103.1 GCA_020051775.1 Calditrichota bacterium
ACCGGTCATCGGGCAAATTGACGACCTGATCGCTGAAATCCGCACCGTGGTAGCGCGCAACGAGCGGGTGTTGGTCACCACTCTGACCAAGCGCATGGCTGAGGATCTGACCGAATACTTAAAAGGGGTGGATATCAAAGTGCGCTACCTGCATAGCGAGATCCAATCCCTGGATCGCGTTGAGATCCTGCGCGACCTGCGTTTGGCGCAGTTCGATGTGCTGGTGGGGATCAACCTGCTGCGCGAAGGTCTGGACCTGCCCGAAGTTTCCCTGGTGGCTATCCTGGACGCCGACAAGGAGGGCTTTCTCCGCAGCGAAAGATCGCTGATGCAGACCGCAGGGCGCGCCGCCCGTAATTCCGCCGGAAAAGTGATCTTCTACGCCGACGAAATTACCGACTCCATGCGCAAGGTCATTGATGAAACCGCGAGACGACGCCAAACCCAGGCTGCGTATAACCTGGAACACAGCATCACACCAACCACGATCCGCAAGACGGTGGAAGAGATCTTGAAATCCACCAGCGCTGCAGACGCCAAAGCCTCGCCTTCAGCTCAGTTGGCTGAATTGGTTAAAGCGGCACGTCGGGACTACATGACCGAGTGGGAGCTGGAGGAGATCATCAGCGGATTGGAAACCGAAATGAAACGCGCCGCGCGTGATCTGGAATTCGAAAAGGCCGCTCGCCTGCGCGACGAAGTCCATAAATTGAAAGAGGAGCTAAACGCTTCGCCGGGAAGGATCGCTACGAAATGAAGGTCTTGGTAGTGGGATCAGGAGGTCGGGAACACGCCCTGTGCTGGAAATTGGCGCAAAGTCCGAAACTTGAACGCCTGTACTGCGCTCCGGGTAATGCGGGGATTGCCGGAATGGCTCAGTGTGTATCAATCGGCTCCGATGATTTCACCGCCCTGAGCGATTTCGCCGTATCCGAAGGCATCGGCCTGACTGTTATCGGCCCGGAAGTTCCGCTGGTGGCCGGCCTCGCCGATCGCTTAAGAGAACGCGGGCTGGCGGTATTCGGACCCTCAAAAGCCGCCGCTCAGATTGAAGGTTCCAAAGCCTTCGCCAAAACCTTCATGAACAAATACGGCATCCCAACCGCCGCCTTCGGAGTCTATAATAAATATAAAGACGCTGCGCTGGCTCTGGGAGACTGCACTTACCCGGTCGTAGTCAAGGCTTCCGGTCTGGCCGCCGGCAAGGGCGTGATCATCTGCGCCACTCGCCCGGAAGCTAATGAAGCCGTTAAGAATATCCTGCTGGATCGCCGCTTTGGTGAAGCGGGATCTGCCGTTGTCATCGAGGAGCACCTGGAAGGAGAAGAAGCCTCCATCCTCGTGCTGACCGACGGTCGAGGCTACTTCTGTCTGCCCGCTTCGCAGGATCATAAGCGCCTGTTGGATGGCGACCAGGGGCCTAACACCGGCGGCATGGGAGCTTACGCGCCGACACCGGTCATCAACTCCTTTTTACAAGCCAGTATCGAGCAAGAGGTGTTAAAACCCACACTGGCAGGAATGGAAGCCGAGGGCGCCTTATTCACCGGCTGTCTCTATATCGGCGTGATCCTCACCAAAAGCGGTCCGCGAGTGTTAGAGTACAATTGTCGCTTCGGCGATCCTGAAACGCAGGCGGTGCTGCCTCTCTTTGACGGCGATTTGCTCGACGCGTTCCTGGCGACTGTCGAAGGTCGCATTGCGGGGATGAAACCGGCCATAAATCCCGGAGCGGCGGTCTGCGTAGTGGTGGCTTCCGGAGGTTATCCTGCTACATACCAAAAGGGCAAGCCCATCACCGGCCTGGATCAAGTCCCCGACGGCGTCACCGTCTTTCACGCCGGGACGGCTTTGGCTGAGGGCCAGGTCGTCACTGACGGAGGCAGGGTCCTGGGTGTCACCGCTCGCGCGGACAACCTGAAATCCGCAGTGGAACTTGCCTATCGCGGCGTGGAAGCGATCCGCTTCGAGGGGATGACGTATCGGAGGGATATCGCGAGGAAGGCGCTGAAATAGGGGTTAGGGATTAGGGCTTAGGGATTGGTGGCCGGTGTGATTCACGCGCACTTAATGTCATTCCTGCGAAAGCAGGAATCCAAGCGTTTTACTATTGTCAGAATCGCAGATTAAACGGATTAAACGGATTGAGCAGATAATTCTCCCTACAAGGGCGATATAGGGGTGGCCACCGGCGTAGTCGGTGGGACTATGCACAATGACCCGAACGAGCCTGAAGTAGTTGGACAAATTAGGTAATTGGATGATACGGAAGAACGGAAATCATAGATCTGAAAGACCGCAATTAATCTGCTATTTGTGTGGTACCGAAATCAAACCTGATGAGAAACAAGATAGGGATCATGTATTTCAATCTCAGTTCATTAAGAGATCACAGCCCAAAACCAAGGGATACAAATATGCAGGGAAATTAACTACTCACTGGAAATGTAATCAGAAATTTGGGGAAGCAGGAAGTAATTCAGAGGCGCTTTGTAAGAAAGCATTAAAATTGATTTGGATATTATTGAAATCGCAAAAATTTTTGAATAAGGACGATCCGAGGATAAGCATAATTGCGATAGATACGGTCCAAAACGAAGACTTCTTGAGATCATTAAGTTCAATAGACTATGCGTTTTTCTGTATCGAAGATTTAACGCATTTTCCTGAGCCGTTTAAATTGGATCCGAACTATTTG
>JAGVQJ010000133.1 GCA_020051775.1 Calditrichota bacterium
CTACGATACCGCTGGCAGGCTGGTGACTGCGCTGGTTGATGGATATCGGGAGGCAGGAACTCATGAAGTCACCTTTGAGGGATCGAATCTGTCTTCGGGTGTTTATCTATACAACCTGCAAGCCGGATCAAACACTGCTACAGGCAAGATGGTGCTGATGAAGTGATCCATTCTCACGTCTGAAAACACGAACGCCCGACCATTTAGTCGGGCGTTTATATTTTGAGATGATAGATTGACTCTTATGTCAACTCGCCATCACCTTAAAATTATCCGCTTTCTTCATGTAAACCTCAGCAGTACCCCGGTAGATGATGAACAGAGTGGATTCCAGATCATCACGTTTCAGATAGAACCGGTTTTCGTCATTGGGCATCACCAATAGCGAGAACGATCGTTTCCCGCTGTCGGTCGTAATGTGGATGGTGAAATCCGGTTTGCTGAAATCCACTGCTTGGGCAGATTCGCCGTCCACGAATTCCAAAGTGCGGAATTTAAAGAAGGAGGAGGCCAAATGCTCCACCTTCTGTTTGTCGGCGGGAAGGGATCTGCCGCCTTCTTCCAACGTCCAAATCGAATCCTCTTTCACCAGCGAGAAGATTTGTTCGGGCCACTGCAAATCAATTTGCCTGATGCTATCTTTGGCGATATCCAGGATTACTTTGTCGCGCCAGTCCCTGGTGCGGCGGGTCAGTTGCGAAGTGTACATGCCCTTAACCAGATAGACGTTTTTGTCTCCCGCCTTCCGGGCGTAGGTGTGCCGGGAATCGCTGGATATCTTGCCCACAATCACGTTGGCCATCGTGTCGGTTCCGGCCATCACCATCAACCGCGTCCCCTGATCTCCCACCTGGAAAACCGTATCTCGGTCAGGATCTTGTGATAAGGGTTCGGCGGTCTCCAGTTCCATACCGGTTAGCTTGCTCAGCAGCTCAAGCACCAGGCGTGAATCCGCCGGGTATCTGACCGGTTCCGTTAACTGCCATTCACCAGCTTGCTTTTGAAGCAAAATGTCGTCGTCTTTGGTGTGAATGCGCACGGCATCCGCCTTTAAAGTATCCACCTTGACGAAGGCTTCGGGATGGTAGGTAGCGTCCCGGGATGATTTGATACCCATATAAATCAACACCAGAACGATTAATGCTCCGAGCATCAGCAGCAAAGATCGGTTCATGTTATAGCTCCAAGTTTTTTCTGCGTCGGCGAATCTGCCAGCGAATCACACCGAACAGGATGACCAGCGAGGCCGGCCCCAGTATGTTGGCGTACTTAACCGTAGTTTTAACGCCTTCAGACACCTCCGCCAGGGGCCGGTTGGTCACGCCGCGAGTACGAATTTGAATTAGGCCTTCATCCAAGGCGAGCCAATCCACAGCGTTTAATAGGAAGGCGATATTCGAGGGGTCGCTGGCGTAGGTATCCAAAGCCAAATGGCTGTCTCCGATGACGATGAGCCTTGTTTCCGGCCCGTCGGACATCACGGTGAGCTGGGAGGCGGGTACGGTCGTATCTCCTCGCGGTACACTACGATTCTCAAAATAGCTCTTGAAAGATCCCGTAATCGTAGCAGCCAGGGGAAAAGGGCCTTCCTTCATGAGCGCGGCATTAAACTGCTGCATGGGATTGATATCGTAACGACCGCGTTGCAGCATGGAATTGTCGGACGTGAAAGCCAGCGGAGTTATTGTCACGCCCTTTTCCTTCGCCAGTGTGGTGTCAATCGTGCTGGGGAAAAACAGCACCATGCTCTCTAGATCCTTCACGATGGGGCTGTTCTGATTAAACGCGGATATTTGCGGGAAGAAGGGATAGTTCACAGCGTTACTCATGGTGAAGAATCCCATCCGCTGTTGGACGTTGATCATGCCGCATTTACGATCCAGGACCAGGTCGTTGTTGATCTTGAATCCGTAATTTGAAGTCCAATCATCAATACGCAGAGGCGCGGGTCGCGCTTGGGAAGTTTGTAATTCGGCGCTGACCTTGTTTAGCAGAAAGGCCACTTTGCCGCCTCGCATGATGAATTGGTCTACCGCAAATTTGGCCCAATCGTCCAGGTCTTCAGTCGGCCCCACAACCATGAGAATGTCAATTTCCGCCGGGACGACCTGATTCCTATTTAATGTGATAGAGCGCACTTCGTAATTTCGTTCCAGGACTGTGCGTAAGTTGTTCATCTCCCGGTAGAATTCCGGGCAGCCATAGCCCTGCAGGAAGGCTACTTTCGTGCGATCCTTGGCCGTCAAACGTTTTATCGTGCTGGAGATGTCGTATTCCAGACCGTCAATTTGTTGAATTGCCGGGAGAGTCTCATGTTTATCCTGGTAGAGGAATACCAGGCCCATGTAGACCTTTTTCAATTCTACTTTGTCCTTCTCGAGGCTGTTGATCTGCATGGGAGGGATGGAGTAGTTCTGGGCTTGCTTTTCTAAGACGCTGTCCGAGCCTGGATCTACGAATTCAAACGAGAAATTGCCGCCGGAGTAGGCCTTGTAATCATCAAGTTGATCGCGCAGGTAAGTCTTGTTGTTATTATAGGGCGGCGGCAGATCCTTGGAAAAGTAGGCTTTGGCCACTAACTTGTTGTCCAGATTTCTCACCAGATCCCGTGAGGCCTTTGACAGGGTGAAGACTTTGCCTTCCGTCAAATCCAAACGCGTGAAGATCTGAGTCGAAATCAGGTTAACGACCAACAGGATTCCCAGCAGCAGAGCGGTCGCAGTTATGGCTGCCGCGGCGTGTTTAGAGCGTCGTTTCATAGATTCACCATTTCCTGCTTTCCAGCGCCCGCACCGACAGCGCCAACGCAAATCCCGTCATGGACAGGTAGTATATAACATCGCGGCTGTCTATCACGCCGCGCGCGATGCTATTAAAGTGGTAATTCAGGGAAAGGAATTCAAAGATCGAAGCCAGCGGGCCGGGTAAAAAGATAGTGACCCAGTCCAAAATGAACAGCGCGAAGATGATCACCACGCCGATAATTAAGGCCACGATCTGATTTTCCGTCATGGATGAAGCAAAAAGACCGATAGCCAGAAAAGCCGCACCCAGCAGAATCAATCCCACGTACCCGGCGAAGGTGGCGCCGGTATCCAGATTACCCAGCATACCCGCGGTCAAGGCGTAAGCCAGAGTAAACGCTATGGCGATGCCCAAGAGCGTCAGTGCCGCCAAGAACTTCCCCAACACGATGTCCAGATCCCGCGTAGGCATGGTCACCAGCAACTCGATGGTGCCGGTCTTTTTCTCCTCAGCGATCGTCCGCATGGTGATGGCGGGGACGAAGACAATGAAGATCCAGGGGATAATGGCGAACACCGTGCGCACAGTGGCCTGCCCCATCAGGAAGAACTGACTGGAGAAGAACCACCCTGCAATCAGCAGAAACACGGTGATCACGATGTAGGCCACGGCTGAGTTAAAGTAGGATCTCAGCTCTTTTTTGTAGATTGACAAGATGTTGCGCATGCTTGATGCTCCTGATAAACGTTAAAAGAAGTATCTCACCCCGATACCCCCGTTGAAGTCCAGGTCAGTATCCGGCGCTAAATCCAACACCGGTGCGATCTCCAGGAAAATTCCAACTTTATCACCGGTGAAGATATATTCAAGACCGACCGGAATACGTAGCCCAATGTGCACGTCATTGTCGTTATGATGTTCGTCCCACCATTTGTTGTGATCATGGATCAGAAATCGTCCCCCGATACCGTAGTACAGCGGCAGTTTGCCTTTATCTACGGGGATTAATTTAAAATCGTGCAGCAGGTAATCCAGGTGCAAATGGAATGACCCGTCACCCTGGAATGACCAGGCTAATCCCGCGTCAACGGCGCTTTTAGGTGAAAGCCATAACTTCCCCGATAGCCCCGTCGGTTCGCCGATCATGATACCCAGACCGAAATCACCGGCCTGCGCGGTTGCCGACCACGAAATCAGGATCAGGCTAATGATAAAATACCAGGCTCTTTTACGCATCTCATCCGTCCTACAGATAATGCTATCCTTTAGTCAACTGCCGGAAAACATCTTCCAGTGAAGTGGATTGCCGGGTTAACTCTAACAATTTCCAGCCTTCCCGCACCGACAGATCGAATACCCCTTCACGTAAATCGTGGCCTTTCTCGACCTCAATCTGGAATCGGCGCAGATCGTTGCTGGAAGTCAATTCGCGTACTTGCTGCGCTCCAGGTAGCGCGCGCAGTTTTTCCAAACAACCATTCTTAGGAGCCTTGACTTCCAGAGTGATCTTCTCCTGGCCGTGGAACGCCGCCTGCAAGTCGTGCAACGATCCATCCGCCACAACCTTGCCCTGGTTGATGATGATGGCGCGGTTGCAAGTAGCTTGAACTTCGGAGAGGATGTGAGTAGATAATATCACCGTCTTCTCCTTGCCAAGTTCCTGAATGAGGTGGCGGATTTCCACGATCTGATTGGGGTCGAGGCCGGAAGTGGGTTCGTCCAGTATCAGGATCTCAGGGTTATGAACCATGGCTTGCGCCAATCCCACGCGTTGGCGATACCCTTTCGATAACTCGCCGATGGGCTTGCCCAGCACCGCCTTTAAGCCGGTTACTTCGACCATGCGCTTGATCCGAGCATTCTGCTGGTCTGCTGGAATGCCGCGTAATTCGGCTACAAAGCGCAAATAATCCAGCACGATCATGTCGTGATAGAGCGGATTCTGTTCAGGTAGATACCCAATCTTGCGGCGCACGGCCAGGGAATGATCCATGACGTCCATTCCATCCACGGTGACGGATCCGGCTGTGGGAGGCATAAAGCAGGTGAGGATTTTCATCGTGGTAGTTTTTCCGGCGCCATTAGGCCCTAAAAACCCCAGAATTTCTCCCTGCTTCACCTCGAAGGTGATATCATTGACCGCTATGGTTTCGTCATAGTGCTTGGAAAGATTGCGAACGCTGATCATGACCGCTACCTAATTAAATGGGGGGGATTTTTGTCTACTTTTACCCAGATATCAAGCTCAAGTTCCCGATGATCCCTAAGCAGTATAAACATGATTTAGTTATCAGGTTTGTCCGCACGAGGTGAACTCTTACTAGTCCAATAGCCCTGATAGGGAGGGGGAGCCGGATTATAATTATTTCTTAGCCAGATTTGATAATTCGGATTCGTGTCCAGATACCAATTGGAGGCAAAGGAGTCGTGCAGGATGGTAGGTCGTCGCGCGCGAAGTTGCTCGAAAGTGTAAGGTTTGTAATCCTTGCGGAGAGCCTGTAGTGTGGGACTGGCGTAACGGGCGGCGAACCAATAGTAAAAGGCATCTTCCATGAATATCGGTCCGTTAAAAGCTGTTGCGGCGGCGATGTTTCCGTCTTCTCCGGCGCTTTGCACAAGCCACTGCGAACGCTGCACCCATGCGGTTCGAGTCGCCTCACCTTGGTTTCTCCAAAAGATGAAGAACTTAGTTGAAAGCAGTATCAGAGCTAGAATAATTAAGATTTTTGCATAATTCCATCGCGGCATCCAACGCCAATTGAGAGATTGGTTTATGACAGCCTCATATCCCCAACCCGCCATCAATCCTAAGAAGGGAACGCTCATCAGGAAATGCTGCATGAAAGGATGGCGGCAAGCCCATAAGCCTCCGAAATTAATCACGGCGAGGATGCTGATCATGATAACCGATTTCTGCGATCGCAGCTCCGAACGCCGCAGAATAGCATAATAACCGATTAACGTTAATATTACTATCGGGAATGCTGATTTGCTGATATTTATAATTCCATAGAGCGGGGAAGAAACCGGCAGAATGGAGGCGCTGAATTTATAAACCCAGAACGCGTAGACTTCGACTCCATAGGGTAGGGCAATGACAATCGTTGGGAGAAGAACGATTAGCCCGCCAATGGAAAAAAATCCCACCAATCGCAGGAACGGCATGACTCTCAGGGCGGCCCATCCCAACAGCAGGAAAAGGGATAGATTTGGTATTCCTGCACGCGGGGAGATAGCCAAAGCTAATCCTAATAGTAAAAAGAATAGAAATAACTTCTCGAAGTCAACTCGCTCCCAAGTCCTTTTATCCGCCAACGGCGCTGCAATATGTATTGCGCTCATCAGCAATAGAAGTATCAGGGGATCACCGCGCACGTATACATGAGCCATGAAGTAGCCCACATTCAGCAAGGGATAACCCAGTGTGGCAATCATAGCCCCCTGTGGACTTAGCCAGTACCTTGCCGTGCGGTAAGTGATGAAGAAGGTTAAAAACAGCAATGCAATCATCGCCAAACGCGAAACGATGATAATGCCGTAATCGTCACCAAAAAAATCGTAGTATTGACGCAGGATCATCCAAAGGACAGGCGAGTGGTGTTCGAAGAAATCATAGAAGGGGGTTTTACCCTGGTGCATCAGCCAGGCGGCATGCCAATGTTCGACTTCGTCATGCTCGGGTTCGTTATTGAGAATCCAATAAACATTCCAGCAGATCATTCCCATAACGGCCAAAATCAAGGCCCAACGGCCTATCTTGGCTACGAAACCGGTGGTGGGAATGTTCTCCATAAATACCGTATATCAGTGGGATTTTTCCACCGGCAGCGCCTGGCCGGACTCATGGTATTCCGCATCAATGTTGACGGACCAGACATCATACTTGCTTCCCAGGAGGTTGCGTGCCGCCAACAAACCCGTCACAATCGCGTGATCCATATTGTTGTATTTGAACATTCCGGATCGGCCGATGGGTTGGAAGTTATCGAACCGTGCAATGTATTGTTTTAAGGTCTCCATGCGACTCTCGTAGCCGATTTCCAGGACCGGGTAGGCCTTTTCATTACACATGATGAAACCATCCCGCACCTGCTCCGGTTGCAGGATCTTCATGCGCTGAAGTTCGGATTTGGCCAGTTTCATCAGATCTTCATCATCACGGCTCCAGATGCCGTCGTCTTTGAAACAGAAATATTCCACGGTCAACGGAGTAAGGCCTCCAGGAGGCGCCATGGCGCTGGAGAAGTTGCGGTAATTGGCGACTCTGGCGAGGTTCACTTCGCGGGCATGGACATAGATCCAGTTATCCGGGAACGGATTGCCTTCCACCAGCAGGTCTACCCCCAGATGGGAACGGTAGCGCAGGCCCCGAGCGGCCTCCAGTACTTCTGCAGGAGGTAATGGATTAAGTCCAAGTATACCATCGGAAAGTGGCGCGCTGGTTAGGAATGCGCTGCCTTCGATATCGGTAGAACTTCCATCCGCGTGCCGAACAACGGCTGCGATAAGCTTATTCCCTTCATGACGGAAGCCGGTCACATGCTGATTTAAAAGGATCTGCCCACCGTTCGCCAGCGCATAATCGGCCATCCGCTCGTAGAACATACCGGCGCCCAGCCGCGGAAAGACGAATTCATCCACCAGAGTCTTGATCTTCTTTCCCTGCGGTTTGAAGACGGCATTAACCGCTGCCGACATCAGGGATAGCCCTTTGATGCGTTGACCCGCCCATTCCGCGCCGATTTTGGTGCAGGGGATGCCCCAGACTTTTTCGGTATAAGTCTTGAAGAATATCTCAAACAACCGCCGTCCGAACTGGCTGACCACCCAATCTTCGAAACTGACCGGGTCCACCGGGGTGATGCGTTCCTTGATCCGCGTGGTAAAATAGCTGAAAAAAATTCCGATCGCCGCTAATGGCCCTACGCCGAATAAGGCGTTCATGGGCGCCAGCGGGTAGTAGAAAAACTTGTTATTATAGAATATGCGGGTGAGCCGTGGCACGGAAAGCAGGTCTTCCTTAAGCAGATCTTTCCATAATCCGAAGACTTCGTCGTTCTTCGTGAAAAACCGGTGTGGTCCGATATCATAGCGAGCCTCACCGCGCACCAGCGTGCGCGAAAGACCACCCACCTGGGAAAGCTGCTCAATGACTACGACGGGGATATTGTTCTTGGTCAGTTCGTAGGCTGCGGCCAATCCCGATGGTCCGGCGCCGATAATGACGACAGGTTTCATAGGCTTCCTAAAGCAGAATTCAGTATAATACGCGAAGACCCCGGCAAGTGGGGTCAACCTTTCGAGCCACCGAGAGGATTCGAACCTCCGACAGGCTGATTACGAATCAGCTACTCTACCAGCTGAGTTACGGTGGCGTAGTATTAAATCAGGATAACACAAACCTTAAATTTAATAATTTATATACACCATTGTCAAGCTCTTTTTGGTAACTTTGGAATACCAGCTTAAGGCTGAGGACAAAAGGCGTGGATCAAACTGTTATGCCTGACGGTTGAAGTGGAAGAATCCTTAGACTGGAATTTCCATCTAAATAGAATGACTAGTTTCGGTTTCATTTAACGATTTTATCCCTTGAAATAAAATGCCATTACTTAAAGGTGCACTTCCCGGTGATAACGCGTCTCCGCCTCCTGAAGATCCAGCATCGCAAAGACAGACCATGGCTGAACAAGAGGACGTGCAGCTTGCCATCAGTGGCATGACCTGCGCTTCCTGTGTGACGCGGGTGGAACGCTCACTGCGATCAGTTCCTGGTGTTCAAGACGTTTCGGTGAATCTGGCGACAGCCCAAGCTCACGTTCACCTCTCCGGCGCTGTTCCAGCCGAAACGCTGATCCAGACTGTGCTCGATACCGGCTATGAAGCTCGACTGCTGGAAGAAGTTCGCGAAGAAGCCGGTTATGATCCCCACCGCCAGGAAGCCAGAGAACTCACTCGCCGTTTCATCATTGCTGCAATCTTGACCGTTCCCATTTTCATTCTCGCTATGGCGGGTATGAAAATCACTATTCTCCCCGCAGGGGTCTCAGCCTGGGTCCAACTTCTGCTGACCATTCCCTTGATCACGATCGCCGGACGCAGCTTCTATATTAACGCATGGAAAGCATTGCGCCACGCCACCGCTGACATGAACACGCTGGTGGCTGTGGGCACTGGAGCGGCCTTTATCTACAGCGCCATCGCCACCATAACTCCACATAGCCTGCCCGGATCTGAACACATGCCTGCTGTCTACTTCGACACAGCGGCCATGATCATCACGTTGATATTAATGGGTCGTCTGTTGGAAGCCCGCGCCAAAGGACGCGCTTCCCAGGCGATCCAGAAACTGATGGGACTGGCGCCGCGAACAGCGCGCGTAATCCGTGATGGCGTCGAAGAGGAAATACCTCTGGCCGAAGTCCAGCCTGGCGACGTCATCCGCGTTAGGCCGGGTGAGCGCCTCCCTGTGGATGGCATAGTCTTGGAGGGCCGTTCCAGCGTGGATGAATCCATGCTCACCGGCGAACCGATCCCGGCGGAAAAGGGCCCCGGCGATCCGGTCACGGGTGCCACCCTGAATGCCGTAGGATCATTCACCTTCCGCGCCACACGCGTGGGGAAGGAGACCGTCCTGGCGCAGATTATAAGATTAGTTGAACAAGCTCAAGGGTCGAAAGCTCCTGTGCAACGGTTGGCGGATCGCATCGCCGCCGTGTTCGTGCCGATTGTCATCGGCCTAGCCATTCTGACGTTTGTTTTTTGGATGGCGCTGGGGCCAGCGCCGACTTTTGCCCATGCCCTGAATGCTTTTATTGCCGTGCTCATCATCGCCTGTCCTTGCGCGCTGGGATTGGCTACTCCTACCGCGATTATGGTGGGAACGGGCAAAGGCGCAGAGATGGGTGTTTTGATCAAAGGCGGCGAAAGCCTGGAACGCATCCAGAGAGTGGACACTGTGGTTTTGGATAAAACCGGGACGATCACACGGGGCAAGCCGGAAATCACCGAGCTGGAGGCGGCGCCAGGGTTCATGTTAAGCGAAGTCTTGCGGCTGGCCGCTGCCGTGGAAATGCTATCCGAACATCCCCTGGCTCAAGCCGTCATCAGCAAAGCCAGAGCGATGGAGTTGGAGATTTCCCCGGCGGTGGATTTTATGGCTGAAACCGGTCATGGAACCGTCGCCGTTGTGGAAAATCGCCGCGTGCAGGTGGGGCGTCGCCAGTGGCTGCAAGAGCAAGGCGTCGTTTTTCCTGAGAGCATCCCTGCCGTCGAAGAGTGGGAGAGCCGGGGCATGACCCCGCTCTATGTGGCGGTGGATGGAATCCCCGCCGGATGGATGGCCGCTTCCGACCCGATCAAAGATGATTCCGCATTGGCTATTCGCGATTTGAAGCGGCTGGGATTGGAAATAGTCATGCTGACCGGCGACGCTCAGGCGACGGCTCAGGCCGTGGCTAAAGTCGCGGGTATTGAACGGGTGGTTTGGGGAGTGCTGCCCACCGGCAAGGCCGAGGTCATCAAACAACTGCAATCCGAAGGCCGCACCGTCGCCATGATCGGCGACGGCCTGAATGACGCTCCTGCGTTGGCTCAAAGTGACGTGGGAATCGCTCTGGGCACCGGCACGGACGTAGCCATCGAAGCCGCCGACATTACGTTGGTACGCGGCGATCTGCCTTCGGCTGTCACCGCTCTGCGCCTGTCCCGCCGCACTCTCCGCACCATCTATCAGAATTTCTTCTGGGCGTTCATCTACAATGTCATCGGCATCCCCATCGCTGCTGGAGCCCTCTATCCCTTCACGGGACTTTTGCTCTCTCCCGTCATCGCTGCCGGGGCCATGGCCTTCTCGTCCGTATCGGTGGTGTCCAATTCGCTGCGGTTGAAGAGGTTCCGGTAAGAGCTTTACGCCCACCGCTAGCGGATTACGCAGATTTTAACATTGTCTGAACCACAGATTACACGGATTTCGCTGATTTCACGGATTAGAAAGGCGCCGCCAGGCGCCTTATTGTTTCTCCTCCCCTAATCCCCCCGCAGGGGTCCCCCCGCTGGCGGAAAGGGGGGTAAAGGGGATTTGTTTTGTGACGATCCCACAGTCCGTCAGTTGACGGATGGTGCAACAAGCTTCGGACAGTTTCATGAGGCGAATTTTCAAGCTGCCCGTGCGTGCGAAATCCCGCAGATGCTTAGCGGCGGTCGGGGCTTCTTACCAGAATTCGTCGCGGATGACTTCCGCACCCTGGCGCTTGTTTTGCGTTCGTTTGGGCATAAAATGAGAATCCCCCGCCAAGTGACGGGGGATAAGTAAATATCTTAATGGTTAAAGCTATATTTTTACATGTTAATGGATGAGGTACTTAGTCACCGATATAATAACATCCTGTTTGTCCTATTTTTTCCAATTCTTCTTGGAGCACATTCCAGTCTCGTAATCTTTCCTGATATCTACTAGGATTATCAGAAAAGATCGTTTTGAAGAGTTCTCCTGATTCACCGGGTGCCCATTCCACAATAACTTTAAGTTCAGGTATAATTAAAAAATCAACTTCAGGACAAATCTGATCTTCTATTTCTGCTTTATTTAAGTTGAATGTCTCAATTCCATGCTCCCCTTGTTCTTTTATAACGTCATCATATAACTTTCTTGGTTTTTTCGGATCAACTAAGAATATTCTCTGTACAGAGTTCGTACGTCCATGTCCTGATTTAATAAATGTGCTCTGATAATCATACATCGCCTTGTTCCATTTCTTATCTTTCCAAATTTCAATAGAAGCTTTATGCGTGGCAAGAGCATGCAAATCGCTCTTAGTATTGACACGATAATCTTTAAGTATTTCCCAAAATTTCACATAACTTGATTGATGCAAATCGAAATGCTCTTCTATAGTCATTTCATTAGCAAGCATTCCCTGAATTCTATTATTAATGAGTTCAATTAACATTTCGCCAGTTTCTTTTATTAATCCTATCCTCTCCTTTTGCTTTTTTCTAACTGCGTCCCAATCATTATCTTTGGTTAATTCTTTACGGAGTTTCATGATTAATGAGTCCCAGTGATTTCCATTCTTAAGTTCATGACGGAATCTCATTAAGATACTTGTAATTAATCCCAGTAGCGAAAATAGGGCTGGATAGAAGAATCTCTCAACCGGCCTGATTTCTTGTTTACCGAAAATCAAAAAGACCGAGCTAACGCTTAGACCAATAATCACGCCAAGTGCATCGATTAGATTTTGCCTACGCTTTTTAGGCATCTTGTTCTCCTTTTCACATAATTCAATAATAAGTTATTAAAGCATAACTTCAAAATCAAGTAATTACTCTGGAAATATTTATTGACTATTGCGGAAAACTGAACAAATGGTTAATGTGATCTCGTGGATATTCTGCCATTTAAGCTTTATAAGTATGGGTCAGGCGTTGTTAAATCCCCCCGTCACAGTTTCCCAGCAACCCACCCCACCGGATAAGAGAAATCCCCGCCATGTGACGGGGGTTTTTGCTCAGTATCCGTCTATAATTTACACGCTTCTTAAAGCGAACGCAAGTCTTTTTTTATCTTTATACTGTTCATTTGGGCATGACTTCCGCATCTGGTGGCTCAGGTGTATGTTCAGTGAAGACTTTCAGTATATCCTCGAAGTCGTAGGGGCTGTTGAAGGTCAGTGACAGCGCCTTCAGAATCTCCAGCAGTAGGGTTTTGGTGTTCTGAATCATGTCTTCACACCCGGCTGGGTGGCTGGGCCAGCTCGATGGCCCGGAAGTGTCGTAATTCCGTTTTCCCCGAAACTTTCCCCCCTTGCAACGGGTAAAATACTCACGGGAATTCCGCCTGCCTAATTTTGGTTTCAGGCTTAATTTTCCTTGACTTTACATAAACTTCGTTGTATATTGTAAAGATCGAACATAGGGATACTCCATGAAACGGATGCTGCCGGTATTGCTCTGGCTGGTCATAGGGACGAATATATCCTGGGGAAGCTGGCTTTCTGATGGTAAGTACGCGGGTGAATTCTTAAGCCTGGGCGTGGACGCTCGAGCCTTGGGCATGGGCGGAGCTTACGTAGCTCAAGCCACCGGCGCTTCCGCTGCCTACTGGAATCCCGCCGGTCTGGCCTTCATCCCTCGCCATGAGATCAATCTGATGCATGCCGAACAGTTCGACGGCATCGTCGGTTACGATTTCGGAGCCTACGCGCAGCCTTCGAGCAAGGGCGGCGGCTGGGGTTTCGGCATCATTCACCTGGGAGTGGGGGACATACCTGTCACAGTGTTGGAAGACCCGACGGCTCCTTTAAGCGACAGCAACCGCGTGCGCATCGCCGAGCAGACCAGCGACAACGAAATCGCCATCTTCGGTGGTCTGGGACGAACCTTCACCTACTGGGGAAATGGCCGGTTGTCCTACGGCGTCGCGGCCAAGCTGGTGGGGAAGTGGCTTTACAATGAGAGCGCTTACGGTCTCGGATTCGATCTGGGGGTGCGTTACGTTCCCATGCCGAACCTCGCCCTTGGAGCGTTGCTACAGGACGTCACGACGACCGCTGTCATCTGGAGCACCGGGCAGAAGGAGTTGATCGCGCCGACCGTCAAATTGGGCGGAGCCTGGTCGGTGGACTTACCCCGGCTGATCGCTCGCGTCACAATAGCCGCCGACATGGACGTGCGCTTCACCGATCGCGGTGAAGCCGATCAGTTCCAATTGGGAGCCTTAACTGCAGATTCCCACCTGGGTTTGGAATATTTCATCAATGTCGCCGGATCGGGGGTCGCGCTGCGCGGCGGCACGGAACCTTCGCGCAATCCGGATAAAGGCTTTTTCGGCAACTACACCTTCGGGGCCGGGCTGTTGTTCCGCAGCTTCCACCTGGACTATGCCTTCCTGGCCCACCCCGATCTGGGGGATACCCATCGCATCGCCCTTTCCGTGCTCTGGGGAGGTCGCGGTCCGGGCGTCAACGAAGAGAACCAGTAATCCACCCCACACCCTTACCTTATGACCTCACCAGGAACCACTAACTCTATCGGCCCGGGCGTAACCAGCATGACCGGTTTTGGCAGCGGCGAATTGACCGCCTCAGGCCGGCAGGTCTCAGTTGAAATCCGCACCGTCAACAACCGGTTTATAGATATCGGATTGCGTCTGCCTCGCGAACTGAATGCACTGGAAGGGGACATTCGCGATCGCATCCGCAGCCGTATTGCGCGGGGCCGCGTCAGCATCATGATCTCACTCAAAAAGGATGGCTTGGATGAATCGCCTCTCAAGTTGGATTTCCAGGCCGCGCAGGTTTGTTTCGCCCGGCTCCAGGAATTAAACCAGTTCCTCGGATCCACCGCCCCGGTCTCGCTGGGTCAGTTGCTGCACTTTTCGGATTATTTCACTCAGGATCTCTCTTCTTCACTGGAAAAAGACGTCAAGGAAGAGGTGTTCGAGGCACTGGACGCCGCTTTAACCAACCTGGCGGCCATGCGTCGCACGGAGGGCGTCAGCTTGGCGCAAGACCTGCTGATGCGGCTGGGAAAGATCGAGAATTTTACCAGTCAGATCGAATCCCTGGCCGGCGAGCAACCTCAAATTCAGATGGCCAAACTGCGTGAACGTTTGGAAATGTTGGTGGCAGCCGGGCCATTGGACCCGGGTCGCTTGGAAACGGAGTTGTCACTGATGGCGGACCGGCTGGACGTTACCGAGGAATGCATTCGCATGAGCAGCCACCTGCAACTTTTCCGCGAAGCGGTAGCGGGATCTGAACCGCCCGGTAAACGTCTCGGGTTCGTCTTGCAGGAGATGAATCGGGAAGCCAACACCATCGGATCGAAATCCGCTCTGGCCGCGATCTCTCACCTGGCCATCGGCATCAAGGAAGAGATTGAACGGATGCGGGAACAGATCCAGAACCTGGAATGAATCCATCGTCGCTTACAACCGGGAGAGGCAAGTTCGTGGTGCTCTCCAGTCCTTCGGGGGGCGGCAAATCCACGATCATTCAACGGTTGCTGGCGTCCAACCCGAATTACACCTATTCCGTATCCGTTACCACGCGGCCTCCTCGCGCGGATGAAGTTAATGGGAAATCCTATTGGTTTCTCGATCAGACCGAATTTATGCGCCGACGTGATTCTGGCGAATTGCTGGAATGGGAAGAGGTATACGGCGATTTCTACGGAACACCCTTTCAGCCTGCCGGAGAGGCCGTCCGTGCGGGGTTAGTCGTCCTGTTTGACCTGGACGTTAAAGGCGCATTGAAATTAAAAGCTGCGCGCCCGGAAACTATAACTATTTTTCTATCACCACCTTCTTTTACAATCCTCGAGCAGCGTCTGCGGGCTCGCGGCACCGAAACTGAAGTATCCCTGCTGAGACGTATATCCTTGGCGCGTTGGGAATGCGATCAGGCTGCCAATTTCGATCATGTGGCGGTCAATGGAGATTTGGAAAATACCGTTCAGGAAGTTGATCAGATTATTCAACAACATCTCACGAGAGGATAGAACTGCATGAACGTTAACGAGAATCTGCTGAGCTCCTTGTCTGA
>JAGVQJ010000102.1 GCA_020051775.1 Calditrichota bacterium
ATCGGCTCCCCAGATAGTTTTTCTTATCTTCTGGAAAACGCCTTATGGCTGGGAGTTGACGTGGGTGGTTATGCAGATCCCACGTTTTGCGACATTGACGCGGACAATGACTTGGATCTCTTTATCGGCGAAAGTTTTGGCAAGATTTGGTTCTACCGCAACGATGGTGATTCAGCCAATTACGATTTTACCTATGTAACCAACACCTATGCCGATATTGACGTGGGAGACTATTCTTCACCCGAATTCGCCGACATAGACGGCGACGGAGACTATGACCTGTTTGTGGGGCGGGAAGCCAACCCCGCCAGTTTGATTGGGGACGTGTTCTATTACGAAAACGTGGGCACACCACAAGTACCGCAGTTCCAGTTTGTGACCAAGAATTATCTGATGCTGGACGTATTCTACATAGCCCCCAAGGTGCAAGTTCTCGATATCAACGGCGACCGGGCTAACGATTTAATGCTTGGTGCTGGGGGATCTCTGGATTATTTTGTCAATACGGGCGATTCTATAGAAGCCCAGTTCAATTTCGTCGAGCAGGGTTTTCAAGGGATCAACGAACCCAGCATCCAACCCTTCTGGGGTGATCTTGACGCCGATGGCGATTTCGATCTGCTCTGTGGACACAATGTGCTGCCGGGCATTCCCACGGTCGCACTTTATATCAACCGAGGTAACGCCTCAAATCCACAACTGGTGCTTTATGATCATGATTACATCACCAATCCCAATTTCTTCGTCAATGTCGTACCTGTTTTGGTGGACATTGACGCCGATGGGGATCTCGATCTTTTTATGACTGACGGCAACCAGTATTTCTACTATTATCAGAATAATGGCACTGTCCAATGGCCCAATTTTGTCTTGATCACCAATCAGTGGTTACCTAATCCAGTGGGTTATTATTTTAGCTTTGCCGATCTGGATGAGGATCTGGATTATGATCTGGTCATCGGTAATCTCGAGCAAAATAATCTCTGCTTCTATCGCAACATTGGTTGGCCAACGTCTCCCCAGATGGTTTTGGAGACAGAGATATTTTTAGATAGCTCTTATCAGTATATTTACACCCCTTATCTCACGGACATTGATTCCGATGATGATTACGATTTGTTTGTGGGGCATGGTAATGGCGGTCTGCTCTTCTTCCGCAACGTCACCGGCGAATCGCCTGTCCACCCGGACCCCAAGCGGCCTGCGCCCACGCACCCGGTCATCACGCTGCTGCCAAATCCCGACAATTCGTCGCTCGTCGCTCGTTACTCGTTGCCAGTAGCGGGGCCGGTCAGTCTTAAAGTTTACGACATCACCGGCAGATTGACGGGCACGCTGTTTTACGGTTTCCAGTTGCCGGGCACGTACTCGTTTTCGTGGGATGCGGCGAGCAAAGCGGCGGGAGTGTATATGCTTAGGTTGGAGGCGGGAGAAAAGGTCAAGGTTGCCAAAGCTGTTGTTGTAAAATAACAAAAGATGAGTTTAATTATAAATTATAAATATACAAATACTTATAACTCATAATTTATAATTGGCAATTGCGCCTCTGGCGCGTTTCTCATCTACGTCATCTGCTAAATCTGCGTGAATTCCGTCAATGGACGGATCAGTCTACCGACTGACTGCGATTCCGACAATGTTAAATACAGAGCAATCCGCGAGTCAAATTCCGGGCGCTCCGTCAACTGACGGATTGCCGGAATGACCTATTACGCAATCTATGAGCCCCATTTATGGGGCTTCTTCGATTCGTAGCCCCGTCCTTCAGGGCGGGGCGGGGGACTACGGTTCTATCCTACACCAACCCTAACCGCACCTCACTTTCCTTGACTTTTCCCACCTGACTCCGTATATTATGAGGCACACTCATTCAAGGAGACCTTTTACACCACGAACCAACTCGACTCAAAACCCCATCCGCGCGGCGAACGCGCGGCGCTCGTCGGCGTCATTTTAAAAGGCCATGACGCCTGGATGACGCAGGATTCGATGGACGAACTGGCGCAGTTGGCCGATACCGCCGGAGCCCAAACGGTGGCGCGCTTTGTCCAGGCTCGTCCCAAGCCCGATCCCGCCACCTACATCGGCAAGGGCAAGGTCGGTGAAATCGCTGCGCAGAACGGCGACTTCGACGTCATCATCTTCGACGATGATCTGTCGCCCGCGCAGGCCGGGTCGCTGGAAAAGGCCATCGGCAAGCGCGTGGTGGATCGGTCCGGGTTGATTCTGGACATCTTCGCCCGACGTGCCCGCACCCGCGAAGCCCGCACCCAGGTGGAATTGGCGCAACTCCAATATCTGTTGCCTCGCCTGGCCGGCCGCTGGGTGCACCTGGAACGGCAGGTCGGCGGCATCGGTGTGCGCGGCCCCGGTGAAACTCAGCTCGAAACCGACCGCCGCCTGGTGCGCAAAAGGATTTCGCAGCTTAACCGCGAACTGAAAGCCATAGACCAGCAACGCTCCAACCAGCGCAGCCGCCGCCAGAACTTGTTCAAGGTGGCTATTGTGGGTTACACCAACGCGGGCAAATCCACGCTGATGAACGCGCTGACGGATTCGCAACTGTTCGTCGAAGATCGTCTCTTCGCCACGCTGGACGCCACGGTTCGAGCCATGAAGTCGGCGGATGTTAACCGAGTGCTCCTGATTGACACTGTCGGATTCATCCGCAAGCTGCCGCACCACCTGGTGGCCTCGTTTCGGTCCACCCTGGACGAGACCGTTCTGGCCGATCTGCTGCTGCATGTTGTAGATTTGTCACACCCGCACTGGTCCGAACAGATGCGGCAGGTGGATCGCACTTTAGAAGAAATGGGTTTGAAGGATCGTTCCCGGCTGCTGGTCTTCAACAAGGCCGACAAGGTGGAACATGCCGTGGAAATCCAACGCATCCAGAACGACTACCCCGACGCCGAACTCATCAGCGCCCTGCGCGGCATCCGCGTGGATGCGCTGAAGGAGCGGCTACGGGAAGCGAGGGACCAGTGGGGGAAAGAAAAAGTTATGAGTTATGAGTTATGAAAGCAAGGAGTCAGGAGACAGGATCCAGGAGTCAGAAGAACACACATTGTCATTCCGGGCTTGACCCGAAATCCAGTACAGAAAAGGCGCCGCGAGGCGCCTTTAGTTTTGCCTCCCCTTAGCCTCCGTAGGAGTCCGCCCACTGGCGGAAAGGGGGGTAAGGGGGTAGAGGGGATTTGATAGTCTATTTGAGTAACACGATCATTTGTACGACCATGAAAGCGTCGGTGAAGCTGCTGATGAAGATGTACCAGGACATGGGAGGGATGGCGGCGTGAAATAAACACCGGTGAGAAATCGCACTTTAACTTGCATATTTTTCAATTTTTACCACACAAAATAAACCATGTCCACAGCCTAATCCTTCGGGGAGGTTGAATTCCAAGTTACGCAGGACACAGGCGACTTGCGGCCCCATGATACTGGCCCAGAAATCCAGCACAGGGAAACGTTCGGAATGAGTGAGCAACCATGAGAGCGAGTCTAATTCCTGGGCTACTTTTTCATCCACTGAATACAGAATATTCTTCAATACATCAGTATTTTTCTCCATTACAGCTTGTAGCGTACTGATGGTAAGGGACCATAGGTTCTGGTATTCTTCAAGACGGGTCACGGCTTTGATCCGAATGGGGATAAACCGTTGTAAAAAACTCAAATCCGAGATTTGATGGGGTGAATTGTTTTTGCTGCGTAGAGATATATTCCGACTATATTCTTTAAAGTGATCCCATATTTTTTGGCTGATGGATTTATAGTTGTTCAAATAATCCAGGTTCATATTGAGAATATCCGGCTTTCCACGGTAATCCCGGTCGAACAACCGATTGACCTGCAATCTGAATTGGAAACGTTCCGGCTTGAACAATGCTGTGTCCATGTGCCGCCCCACCATGATGGAGCGGTCCTTCAACAGCACGATCTCGCATTTCCGATTTGCTTGTCTGGCAGCCTGTTTAATAAGGGTCTTTAATTCTTCGCTATCCCAATATATGACCGTGAACCAATCCACGGTCTCCTTGCTCTGCTGTTCTACGGGTAGTAGATAGGCCATCGTATAGGGCAGCCTTCTTTTGGCATCGGCATTCCAGTAAATCGGCCATTCTGGAGAAAAGCGACCATGGAGATCAAAGACCAGATAGCCTACATCATCTACATGTTGAAAGATTTGTGTTGTCAATTTTTGCAGGTCGGCATGGTCCAAGTGGGAAAGTGAGGCATACGATGAGAAATACAGGTCAAAGGGGGGGTGATTACTCAAGGGGAAATCCTGCGAGAGATCGGCTTCAATGAATTGAATCTGGTCAAGGCCTGTGTAATTTTTCTGGCCCTGCGAAACCATGGCTGGAGAAATGTCCAGACCAACATAGGATTCAATGTCTTTCTTTTTTAAGATGAAGGCTTGTCCTGGTACCTCCTGGGATCGGTAGTCAGGTATGTGGGTCAGTAGTTCAATCCCTTCACCGCTTCCGCAGCCAAGATCAACGATGCGAATCCTGTTTTTTCGCTTCAGAATTTCCACAGCGGCCTCGCGGACGCTTAATTTAATATGGATGTCCTCCCAGTATTTTCGCACGTGGTCTTTTTTCCCGAACAGCCCCGATTTTTCCAGTCCGTAGAAACCATTTTGCACGGCGGTTTCGTAGAATTCTGTTCTTGGCATATTGACCTCACTTGAGTTACTGGTAATGCTGGGATATTGCCGAGGTGCTATCTTTCTATACCAATCCCGGGAGATATGGGTTCCAATACGGCGAAAGCCTAAAAATACACATAATTTCAAGATAATTTACTAAACCTCAGCAAAATTGGGCACTTAACCGTAGACGGATTCCGCCCGATTCCGTTCTGACAGTGCCATTTTTATTGACTGACAATAACAAAAGGAGATGATATTGCCAAGGAACCAGCAGGAGCAGGAGCGCCCAACTCCGGCAGGGGAGCCGGAGGCGGCGAGCCGCAAGTCGTGGACATCGGCAGGCGCAAGGTGAGGCACGCGGAGATCACCGAAAGTTTGCTCGAAAAGTTCGCTCGCTGGTAGAAAAACAGAAAGACACTAACCCATTTCCCCCAAAATTCACTTGACTTAATCTTTCTAATAATGTATATTTTAACCTTCCCTTCAAGTCACTCCCCTTGTCAAGGGGAGGGGGGATAGCCGGAGTGGTGAAATTGGCAGACGCACCGGTTTCAGGGACCGGCGGGAGATAATCCCGTGTGGGTTCAAATCCCACCTCCGGCACGAAAGCTTTCACCACAGAGCACACAGAGAACACAGAGAACGAAATAATGCAATGACTCTGTGCGCTCGGTGTGCTCTGTGGTGATTTTTTTTAACTTGGGACTTGAGACTTGCAGCTTGAGACTAACAAAAAGCGTCTCACCATCTCCGTGGGCGAACTCGCGCGGTTGGTATCCGAAGCCGGTGAAACCCGCGGTTCGGTCTCTCTATCTTTACGCGGCAGATTAGGCGCCGAGGCCCATCGTTCCTGGCAAAGCGAACGCCGTCAGGACAGCCCCTTTCGGCAAGAAGTCCACCTCGACGTGTTGCTGCCCGAAATCGCTCCGGCTGGCTGGACGGTGCGCGTGCGCGGCCGCCTGGACGGGCTGATCGAGGAGCTGGACCGGCTGGTCGTCGAGGAGCTGAAAACCATCGCGCTACCGCCCCATCATTTCGCTGCCCTTTCCGCAAGCGATTTTCCCCGCCATCGCCTTCAAGTCGAAATCTACCTGTATCTGTTGGCCATCGCTCGTCCCGACAAGCCTGCTACCGGCCGCCTGGTCTATCTGAATCTGCCCACCAACCGCAAGCAGACCTTTGAGATCCCTTCCGATCGCACGGAAATCGAATCTCACCTCCAGGATGTGGCTGCCACCCTCATCGAGCGCGAGATTCGCCGTCTCGAAGAACGGCAACAAAAAGTTCAAGCCGCTCTGCAAATCCGTTTCCCCTTTCCTAAAACGCGCTCCGGCCAGAGCGACATGATCGCGAAGATCCGGGAAGCGCTCGCCAAAGGCTCGTCGCTGTTGATCGAAGCGCCGACCGGTTTGGGGAAAACCGCCGCCGCATTGTTCGCTACCCTGCCGTATGCCTTAGAGAACGACAAACAGATCATGTTCTTGACCTCGAAAACCACTCAACAGGATCTGGTTTTTACTACTGCGCAAAAATTGAGCACTGGAGGTAAATTTCCTCGCACCCTACTGTTGCGCGCTCGAAAGAAAATCTGCCCGATGGAATCATCCGATACAACTCCCCTTATGAAGGAGGGGACAGGGGGGGATCTAAGGGTAGCCGAACACGATATGTGCCCCTATCGCGAGGACTTTTTCCACCGTCTGCGGCAGAGCGGTGCACTACCCGAGTTATTGGCCGAAGGGTGTATACATCCCGATAAAGTTCGGGAGGTGGGGGAGAGGGAGAAGCTCTGCCCGCACGAACTTCAACTTCTTCTGGCGGAAGAGGCCGATCTGATCATCGGCGATTATAACTACGCTTTTGATCCAATCGCGCGGATTGACCGACTGCTGGTTTCCGGAGATCCTTCACGGCTGATCCTGATCGTGGATGAAGCGCATAACCTGCCTGACCGAGCGCGATCTTATTACTCTCCCCGACTTTCTTGGGAATCAGTGCAGTTTGCGGTCCGGAAATTGGAAACCTTAGGTTGGGAGAGCTTCAACGAGCCTCTGCAAGCCCTTGGAGTACAGTTCTCGCATTATTTACAACAGGCACCGCCTCAACCCGAACCCATTCCCATCGAACTTTCGAGGGCCGCCTGGTTGCGCCTCGGGGAAGAATTCGATGCGGTTATAATTCCATATTGGTATCACATATCAGGGCTCGAGAGCAACGCGGAAGACGATCCTGTCTTATTCCTGCATAGACAATTACAGGATTTCATCCGAGTTATAAGTCTGGAAGGTGACAATTTCGCTTATCTGCTGCGTCGCTCCCCGGCAGCTTTGGAAGTTCTCTGTCTGGATGCTGCGTCCATGCTGGCGGAAACCTTTGCGTCTGTTCATGCCGCAATCTGCCTATCCGGGACGCTGCAACCCCTCGAAGCTTATAGGCGTCTATTGGGGTTGAATAAAGCCGAATCTCTTTCCTTACCCAGCTTTTTCCCGCCTGAACGCCTGCGAGTAATCGTTGACCCATCTGTAACCACCATCTTCCGCGAAAGGGAAGCCAACCTCGAGGCCATTTCAGCAAAGATTCAACATTTTTATGATAACGTGCCTAAGAATATGCTGGCCTTTTTCCCCAGTTTCGACTTCATGCGGCGGATGACGGAACGATTGAAAATCCGTCATATAATCCTGCAGGAAGAAGGGCTATCGGACGCAGAACGCGCGCAATTGTTGGCTACATTCAAAAAGAGCCGACATGCGCTGCTCTGCTCAGTCATGGGGGGCGTATTTGCAGAGGGCATTGATTTACCCGGGAAGTTGGCCGAAGCTGCTGTCATCGTGGGTGTGCCTCTGCCTCTGGTCTGTACCGAAAATGAACTGACACGCGCCTATTTTGAACATCGTGAAAACCAGGGTTTCGAGTATGCCTACCTTTATCCCGGTATGCGGCGCGTGGTTCAAGCCGCCGGCCGCATCATCCGCGCTGAAACTGACCAAGGGGTCATCCTTCTCTTAGATCGCCGTTTTGCTCAGCGGGAATATCAACGTCTCTTCCCCTCGCATTGGTATAACAATAACCCAAAGGACCTGGTGAACCCTAATTGGGAAGACGATATAACCGCCGGAACCTTGTTCAACAAGGGGCTTTAGCCCCTTGTCAAGCTTTAGCCCCTTGTCAAGCTTTAGCCCCTTGTCAAGCTTTAGCCCCTTGTCAAGCTTTAGCCCCTTGTCAAGCTTTAGCC